>JASBVX010000070.1 GCA_029960865.1 Bacillota bacterium
TCTTCGCCCTGGTGGGTTTCCTCTTGCCCATCGCGGCTGTCCTGGTCAGCAAGCTCTTTCGTCGCGATTATCCCGACCCCCTGAAGGAAGTCTCCTACGAGAGCGGTATTCAACCGCTTGGGGAAGCTCGTGTAAAGTATCACATTCACTATTACGTTTTTGCCTTGATTTTCCTGGTCTTTGACGTGGAAGCCCTTTTCCTCTTCCCATGGGCCGTCGCCTTTCGCCATATCGTCCCCTGGGTGGCTCTGGTGGAGGCTCTCGTCTTCATCGCCATCCTGGTGGTGGGTCTCATCTATGCCTGGAAGAAGAAGGTGTTGACATGGACCTGAAGCGGCGCCTTCAGCCTCTGGACTGGCGGGAGCCTTTCCTCCCCGACGGGCGGCAGGGGCCGTCGGTGCCAGAAGGGGAGAGCAGCCAGGCCCTGCCTCCCGTCTGGCAACATCTGCCCGGTGTTTTCACCACCGCCGCCCAACATCTTTTGAACTGGAGCCGGGCCAACTCCGTCTGGTACATGACTTTCGGCATCGCGTGCTGCGCCATCGAAATGATGCATACCGGCGGCCCGCGGTTCGATTTCGACCGGTTCGGCATGATCCCCCGGGCGTCTCCCCGCCAGTCGGATCTGATGATCGTGTCGGGAACGGTGACGGAAAAGATGGCCCCGGTGATCCGCCAGCTCTACGAACAAATGGCGGAGCCTCGCTGGGTCATCGCCATGGGGGGGTGTGCCTCTAACGGCGGGCCTTACCACCAGGGGTACAACGTGGTGGATGGGGTCGATAAGATCGTGCCGGTGGACATCTACGTGCCCGGCTGCCCGCCCACCCCGGAAGCTCTTTTGCATGGCGTCCTTCTGTTGCAGGCCAAGATTCGCCAGGCAGCGGCGCCCCAGCGCCGCTGAAGGGGAGGAACCTTGTGGTGGACGAGGAGAAACAACCGAAGACCCCGCCTAAAAAGCCGGTGGTGAAGCCCAAGGTGGAGGCGGCTTCCGGCCCGGTGCCCCTGACCCCCCGTCAGGAAGAAGGCCTCCAGCGCCTGAAAGAAAAGTTTCCTTTCGTGGAGCGGGACGAAAAGGTGCGGAGCTCTCTTGGGATTCAGGTGCCTCCTGAGCATGTGAAGGAGGTCCTGGGTTTCCTGCGGGATGATCCTTTCTTCCGTTGCCGGCACCTCTCGTGCCTTTCGGCGGTGGACTGGGGCGAGGCCATCGAGGTGGCCTACCACCTGGTGAACATCGAGGAGAAGGCCGACGAATGGGCGGTGACGGTGAAGCTTCCCTACCAGGGGGATGAGCTCCCCGAGGTGGACAGCATCACCGACCTATGGCCTGGGGCTGACTGGCACGAAAGGGAAGCTTATGACCTGGTGGGGGTGCGCTTCAAGGGGCACCCCGACCTGCGGCGCATTCTCCTCCCGGAAGGCTTTGCCGGCGGTCATCCTTTGCGAAAATCCTTCGTGGATCGCCGTCCTCCGCGGCAGCGCCTGGTCCGGATTCGTTAGGAGGTCATCATGGAAAAGGGCTCTGAAGTCTATACGGCTGAAGAAGCGGGGCGCCTGGGGCGAGAAGGCATCACGGAGCCCATCGTCATCAACCTGGGTCCCCAGCATCCCAGCACCCATGGGGTTTTGCGCCTGATCACCACCTTGGACGGGGAGACGGTTCTCAAGGCCCAACCCGACATCGGCTACCTCCATCGCAACTGGGAAAAGATTGTGGAGGGTTGGCAGTACCCGCAGATCATCCCCTTTGCCGACCGCAACGATTACATCTCGGCCATCTTCAACGAGTGGCTGGTCTGCAAGTCGGTGGAAGATGCCCTGGGGATCGAGCTGGACAAGAGGGCGGAGGTGCTGCGCACCATCTTTGCCGAGCTGAACCGGCTCATCAGCCATCAGCTGTGGTTTGGAACCTACGCTATGGACATCGGGGCTTTCACTCCCTTCGTGTATGCCTTGCGGGACCGGGAGTGGGGCTACGCTCTGCTGGAGAAGGCCACGGGGGCGCGGCAGCTCTATGCTTTCTTCCGCATCGGAGGCCTCAGGAACGATGTCCCTGACGGCTGGATCGAGGAGCTTTCCCAGTACCTGGACTATTTCGAGAAAGAAGCCTATCCCCAGTATGTGGACCTGCTGACGGGCAATGAGATCTTCATCCAGCGGAGCGAAGGGGTGGGGGTGGTGTCCCGGGATGTGGCCCTGGCTTTTGGAGCCACGGGGCCGGTCCTCAGGGGATCGGGCGTGCCTTACGATGTGCGCAAGGCCCACCCTTATGGGGTCTACGGCGAAGTGGAGTTTGAGGTCCCCGTAGGGGAGCATGGCGACAACCTCGACCGGGCCATGGTCCGGATGAAAGAGATGCTGGAGTCGGTGAAGATCATCCGCCAGTGCGTTGAGCTGCTCCCCGAGGAAGGGGAGGTCCTCACGTCCCGGGTGCCCCGGGTTCTGAAGCTGCCGGAGGGGAATTACTACACCCGCCTGGAAAGCCCCCGGGGCGAAGTGGGCCTGTGGGTGGTCAGCACCGGAGGGTTGGGTCCTTACCGCATGAAGTGGCGGGCACCTTCTTTCGTGAATCTGCAGCTTTTGGACCACATGGCCCGGGGGGAAAAGGTGGCGGATCTCATCGCCGCCCTGGGAACCATCGATATCATCCTGGGGGAGGTGGATCGCTGATGCTTCCCCTCTGGCTCCAGTGGGTCCTCTGGGGGATTTTGAAGGCCGTCCTGGTGCTGCTCTTTGTGACCGTCAACGCCATCATCCTCATCTGGTTGGAGCGGAAAGTATCAGGCCACATCCAAAACCGCATCGGCCCCCTGCGGGTGGGGGGGCCGGCGGGGGTCCTGCAATCCTTTGCCGACATCATCAAGCTTTTGGCCAAAGAAGACTTCTTCCCCAAGCGGGGTGACCCCTGGGTCTGGTGGTTGGCTCCTTCGGTGGCCTTTGCCCCGGCCCTCATGGTGTTCTTCGTCCTTCCCATCGGTCCCCATTTGGTGGTCCAGGACATGAATGTGGGGCTCCTCTTCATCGTGGCCATCACCAGCTTCAGCGTCCTCTCCGTCTTCATGGCGGGGTGGGGATCCAACGACAAGTACTCCCTCATCGGGGCCATGCGGGCCGGTGCCCAGCTTTTCAGCTATGAGCTCCCCATGGTGCTGGCGTTGGTGGCGGTGACCCTGGCGACAGGAACCCTCAATATCAGCGAGATCGTGGCCCGCCAGCAGGGGATGTGGCTCATCTTTCCCCAGTTCCTGGCCTTCCTGGTGTTCTACATCGGCGCCATCGCGGAGCTGAACCGGACTCCTTTCGATTTGGGGGAGGCGGAATCGGAGCTGGTGGCGGGTTACCACACGGAGTACTCGGGGATCCGCTGGGCCATGTTCATGCTGGGGGAATACACCAACCTCCTGACCAGCTCCATCCTGGTGAGCTTGGTGTTCCTGGGTGGGTGGAGCGGTCCCCTTCTCCCGGGGTGGGTCTGGGTCCTCATCAAGGCTTACCTCCTCATCTTTGTGGCCATGTGGATCCGCTGGACGCTGCCCCGGGTGAGGATCGACCAGCTGATGGACCTGGGGTGGAAGTTCCTTTTGCCCCTCTCTCTCCTGAATATCGCCCTGACGGGCGTCTACATGGCGGTGATGGCATGAAGAGGAGAAAGCTGAGCTTGCCGGCCTGGATCAGACGGGCGGCCGTCTCCATCGCCAAGGGCCATCGGGTGACCTTGGACCAGATGCTGCGCCGCCCCATAACGAGCCTCTATCCTGAAGAGCCGGTGCCCCATTTTCCGGGGTTCCGGAGCATCCCCGTTTTGAAGGCCAACGAAGAGACAGGCAAGCTCAACTGCACCGCCTGTGGCCTTTGCGCCAGAAGCTGCCCCCCGCAGATCATCTTTGTGGAATCGGTGGTGGGGGACGACGGCCGCAGGAAGCAGTGGCCCGCCTTCTTCAACCTGGACCTCAGCCGGTGCATGGTGTGCAACCTTTGTGTGGAGGCGTGCCCCTTCGACGCCCTGGAGATGTCGGCCGACAATGAGCTCTCCGCCTATGACGTGCGGGATCTCTTCTTCAACATGGAGGAGCTGGCAGCCCTGTGGAAGACGGCGCCGGCGGTGAGGATCGCAGGGGGGCAGAAGCGATGAGCGCTCAGATCGTGGCTTTCGGTCTTCTGGGAGGTCTGGTCCTCTACAGCGCCTGGCGGGTGGCGACGGCGCCCCTCATCACCCATGCGGCCCTCTTTCTGGCCCTGACCCTGGTGGGCGTGGCCGGCTTCTTCTTCATGCTGCAGGCGGAATTCCTGGCCGTGGTCCAGATCCTGGTCTATGTGGGAGCCGTGATGACGGTGATCATCTTCGCCATCATGCTTTCCACCCCTGCCCTCATCCGATCGGGGGAGAGGCCGACACTCATCCAGCAGATTCTCTCTCCCCGGTACGGGGCCATCCCCCTTCTGGTGGGGGTGGCCGTGACCTTGCTGCTCCTCCTGGCCTACGGAACCGTCTCGTGGGACCAGGTGCCCCTCACCTTCCATCCCTCTTCCCAGTTCCCAGGAGGCTCCACGGCCCAGGGGACCACGGGTCTGATCGGGGAGGCCCTTTTGACCCGCTACATCGTACCCTTCGAAGTCGTCTCCCTCCTCCTCCTGGCGGCCATGGTGGGCGCCATTGTGCTGGCGGTGGAAGGATCCCGGGGTAAGGAGGATGAAGCCCGTGACTGATGTGCCCGTGGAAGCCTACCTGGTGGTGGCGGTGCTTCTTTTTGGGCTGGGGCTTTTCACGGCCCTGCGGCGGACCAACGCCATCATGATCCTGATGGGGATCGAGCTGATGCTGAATGCGGTGAACCTTAATTTGGTGGCCTTCTCCCGCTACCTTCCGGCAGGCCTGGTGGATGGACAAGTCTTTGCCGTCTTTGTGATTACCCTGGCGGCGGCCGAGGCCGCCATCGGGTTGGGGATCGTGTTGATGCTGGCGCGCAAGCGCCAGTCGGTGGACGTTTCAGACTTTACGGAGCTGAAAGGCTGATGCAGGCGATGGGGTGGGCATGGATCGTTCCCCTGCTTCCTCTGGCGGCATACGGTTTGCAGGTGTTCTTCGCGCGACTGGGTAAAGGTTTGACCTATCTCACCATCGCCCTTTTGGGGGCTTCCTTTCTGTTGAGCCTGGGGGTTCTGGCCGATGCCCTGCGGGGAGGCCAGATGGCCTGGAGCTGGTCTTGGCTGGTCGTAGGCCCCTATCAGGTGGAGATGGGCCTTAGGGTGGGCCCCCTGGAAGCCGCCATGATGGCAATGGTGACCTTCGTGAGTTTGATGGTGGAGATCTATTCGGTGGGCTATATGGCGCAAGATGCCAAATGGACCCGCTTTTTCGCCAATGTCCACCTCTTCGTCTTCGGGATGCTGGTGGTGGTCATGGCCGACAATTTCCTTCTCTTTTTCGCCGGCTGGGAGATCATGGGCCTTTGCTCCTACCTGCTCATCGGCCATTGGTATGAAGATCTGGACAACGCCCGGGCTGCCAGCAAGTCCTTTTTGGTGACCCGCCTGGGGGATATCGGTTTTCTCATCGGCATCTTCATCCTTTTCGCCTACACGGGGAGCCTCAACTTCGATGTCGTCAACGAAGCGGCCGTCCTTTGGCCGGCCGGGGGGGCCACCCTGGTGGCCCTTTTGATCTTCCTGGGGGCGGTGGGCAAATCGGCCCAGTTCCCCCTCCACGTGTGGCTTCCCGACGCCATGGCGGGTCCCACCCCCGTCTCCGCCCTGATCCATGCTGCCACCATGGTGGCGGCAGGGGTTTTCCTGGTGGCGAGGACGTACCCCATCTTCGAGGCATCGGGGCTAGCCCTTTGGGTGGTGGCCCTCATCGGAGCCTTCACGGCCTTCATGGCGGCCACCATCGCCACGGTGCAGGCCGACATCAAAAAGACCCTGGCTTATTCCACCATCTCGCAGCTGGGCTACATGATGCTGAGCCTGGGCCTCTTCGGTTATGGAGCAGCCCTCTTTCACCTCTTGGCCCATGCTTTTTTCAAGGCCCTCCTCTTCCTGGGGTCGGGAAGCGTCATCCACGGCCTTCAAGGGGAACAGGACATGCATCGGATGGGAGGCCTGTGGCGAAAGATGCCCTGGACGGCCCTCACCTTTATCCTGGGAGGCGCCGCGTTGGCGGGCATCCCGCCTTTGGCGGGCTACTTTTCCAAGGAAGCCATCCTCCACGACGCTTCCGCCGTTTCCCCTCTTCTCACCTGGGTGGGGATCCTGACAGCAGGCATCACCGCCTACTACGTGACCCGCATGATCTGGCTCACCTTCTTCGGACGGCCCCGGCAGGCGGATCTCTATGACCATGCCCACGAATCCCCCTGGGTGATGCTCCTGCCACTGGTGCTTCTGGCGATTCCCACGGTGCTCTTCGGCTATTTGGAAGAACCTTTGCTGGATTTCCTGAGGGCTCCTCTGGCCTCTGGGACAGCCGGCTACGTGACCCTGGCCACGCTGGCCGTGACGGCAGGAGGCGCGCTGGCGGGTCTGGTGCTCTATGTCTCCGATCCTGTCGTTCGCCGCCAGCTCCTGGCCGCCCTCCGGCCCATCTACATCTTCCTGAAGGAAAAGTGGTACTGGGATTACGTGACTCTGGCCGTGACGGGGCTGGGGCTGGCTTTCGGCTGGCTGGCCGCCATGGTGGATCGCTATGTGATCGATGGAGTGGTCAACGGGCTGGCATGGCTCACCGGTCAGCTGGGGCAGCTGAGCCGCCGCTGGGCGACTGGAGACGGCCAGGCCTATATCCTGGCCATGTCTTTAGGTCTTTTGGTAGGCCTGGCCATTTATCTTGGGATGGGGAGCTGAGGTATGAGCGAGTTTCCGCTGCTGTCCCTCATCGTTTGGGCACCGGTGGTGGGGGTTCTGGTCCTCCTTCTGATGCCTTCCCAGCAGCTGAAGGCCCTGCGCACGGTCGCCACCTTGTTTATGGCCATCCCTCTGCTGGGAGTGGTGGTCGCCCTCTTTTCCTGGGCGATGGGC
>JASBVX010000071.1 GCA_029960865.1 Bacillota bacterium
CGGATACCCTTCATCCAGCATCTGCTGGCGCAGGCGGGCTTCCAGGAACGCCCTCAGGTCAAAGAGGACCTCCCCCTGAGCTTGGCCGGAGGGAAGGTAGGCATGGGCTCCCTCCAAGGCCACCGCCAAGAGCTCCTCCGGGCGCAGGGAAAGGTCCATCTCCCGCAAGAGGCGCAAGAGACCCGCCGCGTGGCGCCGGAAACCCAGAGGATCCTGGGTGGCAGACGGCCTTCGCCCCGTGGCAAAGCCCACCGCCAGGTAGTCCAGCTTGTCGGCCAGGGAAAGGATTCTCCCCAAAAGGCTCTTGGGGAGCTCATCCTGGCCCGTGCGGGGAAGGTACTGCTCCGCCAAAGCCTGGGCCACCTCTTCCCGTTCCCCTTCCCGGCGGGCATAGTGGCCTCCCATATAGCCCGCCAGCTCGGGGAACTCCCGCACCATCTGGGTCAAAAGATCCAGCTTGCTGAGGCGGGCTGCCCGCAGGAGAAGGCCCCTTTTCTCTTCCGGAAGGGACACTTCCGCCCCCAGGAAGGAAACCAGCCTCTCGAGGCGGTAAGTCTGATCAGCTAGGGTCCCCGCCCCTTCCAGGAAAGTCACCTGGGAAAGACCTTCTTCCAAGGGATGAAGCCCCTTCTTGAGATCGGTGTCGTAAAAGAAGGCGGCGTCGCGAAAACGGGTCTCCAGGACCCTCTCATTTCCCGTGCGGACAGTCTCCAGCCCCTGGCGATGGCCGTTTCGCACCCCGATGAAGTAGGGCAAAAGCTCCCCTTCTCTTTTTTCCACCGGGAAGTAGCGCTGCTGCACCTTCATCACCGTCTCCAGAACCCGGGCGGGAAGGCGCAAAAACTCAGGGGAAAAGCTCCCCACAAAAGGCTGGGGAAACTCCACCAGATAGAGGACTTCTTCCAGGAGATCGGGGGGGAGCTGGGCCCTTCCTCCGACCTGGGCCGCCAGGGTCTCGGCTCCGGCGGCGATAAGCTGCAGCCGCTCCTTGGGGTCTACCACCACCGAAGCGGCATCCAAGGTGCGAAAATAGTGCTCCGCCTCCTGGACCCGAAAGGGCCCCGGGGCCAAGAAGCGGTGGCCATAGGTAAGGCGATCCGCCCGCACGCTCCCGAAGGCAAAGGGAACCACTTCATCCCCCAAGAGGGCCAGGAGCCAGCGGACCGGCCGGGCAAAACGAACATCCTCTTCCCCCCAGCGCATGGTGCGGGGGAAGGTAGCGGCCAGATTCTCCAGGAGCGAGGGAAGGTGCCGGGAAAGGATCTCCCGGGTGCCTTTTCCCTGGATCACTTTCTTTAAGAAGACATAGCGCTGGGAACCGGCTTCCTTCACCACCAGCTCTTCGACGGGAACCCCTTCCCGGCGGGCAAAGCCAAGGGCCGCCGGGGTGGGGTTCCCGGCGTCATCGAAGGCCACGTGGGCCGCCGGCCCCCGGACCCACTCCTCCCGGTCCTCCTGGCGGAGGGGAAAGCCCTGGCCAAGGAGGACCAGCCGCCGGGGAGTGCCGGCCGTCTGCAAGGAGCGAGCCTGGAGGCCTTCTTCTTCGAGGAGCTCCCGGAAAAGGCGCCGGAGCTCCTTGAGGGCCGGGGCCACATAGCCCGCCGGCAGCTCTTCGCAACCGATTTCCAAGAGAAAGGAGGCTTCCTCCCTCATGGCCGGGCCTCCTTTCCTTCCAGCCAGGCTCTGGCCATGGCCCGGCTCATCTCCCGCATGCGCCCAATGTAATCGGCCCTCTGGACGGGCGACATGCCCCCCCGGGCCTCCAGGAGGTTGAAGAGGTGGGAACAGCGCAAAAGATGATCGTAGGCGGGAAAGAGAAGGCCTTCCTTTAGGGCCCTTTGGGCTTCGGCACTGTGCTGGGCAAAGCTCTCCCGCAGCCACTCCGCGTCGGCCAGTTCGAAGCTGTAGCGGGAGTGCTCGTATTCTTCCCGGCGGTAGAGATCCCCGTAGGTGACCCCACCGCCAAAGCGGATGGAAAAGACGTCATCCACCCCTTGAATGAAGCTGGCCAAGCGCTCCAACCCGTAGGTGATCTCCGCCGCCACGGGCCGCACTTCGGCGCCGCCCATCTGCTGGAAATAGGTGAACTGGGTCACTTCCATCCCATCCAACCAGACCTCCCACCCCAGGCCCCAGGCGTGGCCCGAAGGCCACTCCCAGTTATCCTCCACAAAGCGGATGTCATGCTCCAAAGGATCGATCCCCAGGGCTTTCAGGCTCTCCACGTAGAGGTCCAGGACATCATCGGGCGAGGGTTTCAGGATCACCTGGAACTGCCAGTGGCGATAGAGACGGTGGGGATTCTCCCCGTAGCGGCCGTCGGCAGGCCGCCGGGAGGGCTCCACATAAGCGACCCGCCAGGGCTGGGGTCCCAAGGAACGAAAGAAGGTGAGGGGATTCATGGTCCCGGCGCCCTTTTCCACATCGTAGGGCTGCCCCAGAACGCAGCCCCTATCTCCCCAGAAATGCTGGAGCTTTAAGATGATCTCTTGAAAGTCCAAGGCAAAGCCTCCCCAAAATGGCGCCCCTATTGTACTCGGCAGGGATAAAGGGCAGCAAGAAAAGGAGCTTTCGTGGCCCTCTACCCCTTTTCCCCGCTTTTCTTCTCCCTCCTTTGCTTGGATGCCGTTCCTCCCATTCCCCGCGCACTTTTCCCCATTCCGGCGCCTCCCCTGATAGAAATAGAAGGGATGGAGGGGAAGGCAGGGATGGATCGAAAAGAAGAGGAACCCATGCGGAGGGAACGGAAAAAAGGAGAGGCTTTGCGCCCCGGACCCTATAACGCCATCACCGACGTGAAGCCGGTGCGGGTGGGCCACGTCACCCTGGTGAAAGGGGAAGGGCCCCTGCGCCCCGGGGAGGGGCCGGTCCGTACCGGCGTCACCGCCATCCTTCCCGGGGAAGACGTCTTTGGCCAAAAGCTGGCCTTGGGGATGGCGGTCCTCAACGGCTTTGGGAAGGCGGTGGGCCTTCCCCAGGCCATGGAGCTGGGCCGCCTCGAAACCCCCATCCTTCTCACCAATACCTTTTCCACCTGGCGCGCGGCAGAAGCCCTGGTCCAGCACGTCCTGCGCCGCCATCCCGAAGTGGGGATCCGCCTTCCCACGGTGAATCCGGTGGTGGCGGAGTGCAACGACGGCTTTCTCAACGACCTGCAGGGGATGCACGTGGAAAAGGAACACGTCTGGGAAGCTCTTGAAAGGGCCCAGGCAGGCCCCGTCCCCCAAGGGGCAGTGGGGGCCGGCACCGGCATGGTGGCCTTTGGGTGGAAAGGGGGCATCGGCACATCGTCCCGGGTCTTCTTCAGCCAGACGCTGGAGCGAGAGGTCACCGTAGGGGCCCTGGTCCTCAGCAACTACGGACGGCCGGAAGAGCTCATCCTGGGGGGCTATCCCTTAGGCCTTTACCTCCAGCCGCCCAAAAGCCGCCCTCGAGAAGAGCAAGGGTCCGTCATCGTCATCCTCGCCACCGACGCTCCCCTGACAGCGCGCCAACTGACCCGCATCGCCCGGCGGGGGGCCGTGGGCCTGGACCGCACCGGTTCCATCCACCACCACGGCAGCGGCGACTTCGTCCTGGCCTTCAGCACCGCGGGCGCCTACCCGCCCTTTTTGCCCGATGAAGGTTCCTTCCTCACGCCTTTTTTCCAGGCGGCCGCCGTCACCACGGCGGAAGCGGTGGCAAGGTCCCTTCTCTCTGCCGGGGACATGGAAGGCCGGGATGGCCATCTTGTGAGGGGCCTTCCCCCTGAAGCGGTGGCCCGGGTCTTCCGGGAGCAAGGCTGGCCCCTCCCGTCCTTTTGGCCGTGGGACTAACGGGTGGCGTCCCGATAGATGTGGAGGTAGCACGGATGGGATTCTCCCGGGCGCCCCGCCAGGAGCCCCAAGAACCGGTAGAGATCCGTCGGGCCCTTCAGGAGGTCGGCGGGGATTTTGGCCAGGATATTTCCGTTTTTCACCAGGTGAATCTCCACCACATCCTGTTCTTCCTCCAGGATCCGGCGCACTCGGCCTTCCAGGGTAAATTCATTGACGCGATAACGTTCCGAGCTCAAAGGACCATGCCACCCTCCTTCTTCCCTTATCGCCGGCAAGGTCTCCTTTCTTTAGATGCTAGACATCGCTGCGGGGAGGCGTCCGCCGCTGCACCTGGATCTGGGCCCCTGCCGCCAGCGCGGCGATCCCGCCCAAAAGGGTGAGGTAAGGAGCGAGAATCGTGGCCACCGCGCCCACCGTCACGGGGATGGAGAGGAGGACCTCGCCGTTTTGCACCACCCGAATGCGGTTGACATTGCCGGCCCGGATGATCTCCTTGATCTTATCGATGATCTCTGAGCCTTTCACTTCATAGGTGTCCCACTCGGGATCCATGGGCTTCACCTCCTTTCCACAGGTAGAGGGCTCTTCTGGATTTCAAGGGCTTTCCCAGGATGCCGAGAAGATGGGCTTCCAATACCCGGCCGGCTTCTTCCCGGGCCCTTGGGCTCAGCTGCACCCGGAAAGCCATGGGAAGGGAGCGGGGCTTGGCCAGAAGGCGAAGGGCCCCCAGGGCTTCTCCCGCCAATGAAAGCCCCTCCCCCCGGCTGCACCCTTCGTGGAAGACAGCCCCTTCCAAGGGGCGAAAACGGTAGCTGTCTCCAGAAAGGGGCTTTCCGCAGGCGGGGCACTCCTCCAGACCCGGCCCATAGCCCGTGGCGGTGAGAAGGGCATCCTCGAAGGCCAGGAGGAAAACCTCCCACTCCGGAAAAGGCGCCTCCCGGTGGGCTTCCGTTAGATCCAGAAAGCTCTCCAAGAGACGGTAGAGCTCCGGGGAAGGGCTTCCTTCCACCGAAAAGGCCAAGGTGGCTTCCACCCCATAAGAGGCTACCGCCATGGGCAGGGGCTGCAGGCGAAGGCTGCTGCGGCTCTTTTCCGCCCGGGCCTGCCGGATGCCGGGCAGGGAGCGGCTGGGCCAGAGGAGGTAGCGCCCCCCCACAAAAGGCTGGACGGCGGCGAGAAGAGAGCTTTTAGGCCGCCTCGCCCCCTTGGCCAGGACGCGCAAGAGCTCCCCTTCCCGAGAAAGGAGGGTCACCAGGAGATCGGCCTCCTGAAAAGGTTCCTTCTTCAGCACCAGGGCCTCCACCTGGCGCTCCTTCATAGCCAGCCCTCCTCCGAGAGGGGAAGGGAGGGATCGGCATCGAGGAAGAGGGAATCCCGGCGCCCTCGTTGGAAGGCGATGGCTCCGGCCGCCGCGATCATGGCGGCGTTGTCGTCACTGAAGGGCGGACCTCCCACCCTTTTTCCGGCCGCCTCAGGCCCCCTTCCCGCAGCCGGCGGTTGGCCACCACCGCCACCAGCTAAGGGTTGGGGGCGGTGGCCCCATGGCGGCCGCCGTCTTCTCATAAAGGACCTCCACCACCGCTTCCTGAAACCCCGCGGCTGCCCGGTAAAGGGCCCTCTCTCCCAGGCGACGGCCTTCTTCTTCCCACCAATAGAGAAGGGCCGTCTTGAGGCCGCTGAAGCTGAAATCAAACCCCTTCCCCAAAAGGGGCCTTGGGAAGGCTGGGAGCGGCTCCCCCGGCTCGATCCTCCCGGCCGCCTCCTGGATAGCCGGCCCTCCTGGATACGAAAGGCCCAGGATCCGGGCCGCTTTGTCGAAGGCTTCCCCGGCCGCATCGTCCCGCGTGCTCCCCAAAAGGGTGAGTCTCCCGGGACCTCCCCCCTCCTCTTCGTCGATCCGCACCAGATCGGTGTGGGAACCCGACACGATGAGGCCCACCGCCGGGTAGCGGGGAAGGGGCGGCTCCACCCAGGAGCCCTTTTCCCGATAAGCCAGGTGGGTGGCCAGGAGATGGCCCGCCAAGTGATTGACCCCCAAAAGGGGGCGGTCCAGGGAGAGGGCCAGGCCTTTGGCCAACTGCACCCCCACCAGAAGGGACCCCACCAGGCCGGGACCCCGGGTGACGGCCACCGCCTCCACCTCCCCCCAGGTGATCGCCGCCTCTTGCAACACCTCTTCCACCAAAGGGGCCAGGGTCTCCATGTGGCGGCGGGCCGCCAGCTCCGGCACCACCCCTCCATGGGGGCGATGCCAGGGGATCTGGGAGGCCACTTTCTGGGCCACCGCGTAGCGCCCCTCTGCCAAAAGGGCGGCCGCCGTCTCGTCGCAGCTGGTCTCGATGGCCAGGATCACGGGAGACTATCCTTCCACATGATGATGGCGTCTTCTTGCGTATCGCTGTAGTACCCTTTGCGCAGGCCCCGGGCCACAAACCCGTGGCGCTGGTAGAGCTGGCGGGCCACATGGTTGGAAGGCCGCACCTCCAGGGTCATGCGGGTGCAGCCCCTTTCCCGCGCCCGCCTTTCCATCTCCGCCAGGATCAGGTGGCCAAAGCCCTTTCCCCGGTAATCGGGATGGACGGCGATGTTGGTGATGTGGGCTTCGTCCAAGACGATCCACATGCCCGAGTAGCCCACCACCTGCCCTTCCAGGAGGGCCACCACGTAGTGGCCGTAGCTATTGTGCATCAGTTCGCTGCGAAAGGCTCTTTCAGACCAGGGCGTGGGATAGGAGGCCCTTTCGATGGCCAGGACCTGGGATAGGTCGGCCACCGTCATGGGGCGAAACTCGAGGGGAGAAGGCTCCCCATTGAATTCCAGGGGCTGGGCCATGAACGATCCTCCTTATTGGGCTATTGTATCCCTCTGACGCCCTCCGGGACTCTTTCGATCCCTCAGCGGGCTCCGAATAGCACCGGCACTCCGTAGAGGGGGAGGAGCTCCTCCGGGGAAAGAAAGTTCCCTTCCTCCCGGGTGAGGTTCCAGAGAGCCCGCAAGAGATCCTCTCCCTCCTGGGGATCGGCAAAAAAATCCGCTTTCTCAAGCTTCGCTTTGGCCCTCGCCTCCTCCAAAGTCCCCTCCTCC
>JASBVX010000072.1 GCA_029960865.1 Bacillota bacterium
GTGGTCGGGGATCCCTGGATCCCTATCGATACCAGCAAAGACCAGCCCCAGGCCCTGACTTTCTCTCCGCGGGTCATGGAGGCCAATATCCTACGACGGATCCTCTTTGAAGACCGTATTCAGCTCACCCCTCTCCATAAACCCGACCCTTCCTGGCCGGAAGAGGAACCGGTCTGGCTGTCGGTCTCAGCCCTGGTGCGGGGGCAGGGAAAGACCGACGGGTTTCATTCCGCCCTTTTGCCCATCCCTTCATGGGTCCGCCGCAAGATTTATTGGAGCCGCCCGGTAGAGGGAGAGGATTCCTTGGCCGCCACCGCGAGTGGCGGGATCGAGAGGGCAGGCCAGATGGCCCTCAGGGTTTTGAAGCCGGCTGTCTACGTATGGGTCCAAGGGACCCATGACATCTCCTTCGAGGACAAGGCCGCCGAAGCGTGGTGGGACCGGCCGGCGACGGAGTTCAAAAAGCTTTGGGAGGACGGGTACTTTGCCTGGCTCTGGGACACAGCAGACCTGGAAAAAGAGAAAGCTCTCACCCGATGGGCCGAGCTACTGCAGGATTGGGCCCTCAAGGTTCTGCGCGATGCCCAGAATAGCCTTCCCAGCCACAGTGGCCGGTGGTGGAAGAGCAAGGTGCTGTCTGAGCGAAAGTTTTTCGGTGCTCTCTATCACCACTTCAGCGATCTGAGAAAGGAGGAAGCTCATGGAGACACTGGCACCGACTGAAAGAGAAGGGCTCCCCAGCGTCATCAGGCGTCTGGCAGGGGTATTGGAGAGCGACACCTTCCCCACTGGTGAAAGGGCTCGCCTCAGGCGCATGAGGCCTTCGGCGGCGCCGCCCCTCACCTTTTATCGGTTTGCCCTGCGATACCTACCTGACGATTGGGACCTGTCCCTTGCCCGCCAAAAGGATTGGATCACCATAGTGGCGGGGATGGCCCTCATGAGTCCCTACATCCATAGCCCGCAGGACCCTATGGGAAAAGTCTTGGCTGTCCAAGGGTATAGCGAAGCCCGGTTGGAACGGTTTCTGGCGGCAGACGAAGACGTAATGCGGACCCTGGCCCTTCGCATCTGTCGCTTCCTTGCAGCCAAGGGAAAGCCTTTCAACTGGCTGGACTTGGCTTCCCTTCTGCTTTCCAGGGGAGACGAACAGCACCGGCGGGTTCAGGAACGGATCGCCCGTTTCTACTACCGGCAACTGGAAGAGAACGCCTCTACCAAAGAGAAAGCACAATAAAGAACTTGAGAAGGAGGAATTTGTCGTGTTTTTGCAGATTCACTATCTCACCAGCTACCATGCCAGCCTCCTGAACCGAGACGATGCCGGGCTGGCCAAGCGCATCTCGTTTGGGGGCGCGCCCAGGTTGAGGGTATCCAGCCAAAGCCTGAAACGTCACTGGCGCCTCTGGATGATGGATCAGACCGACCTTCCCTCCGCCAGCAGAACCCGCTATTTCTTTGAGCGCCAGGTCAAAAGGCGGCTTGTCCAAGAAGGTCTGCCGGAAGAAGTGGCCCACGAGCTCACCTTTGTGCTGGGGAAACAGATCCTCACCAGCGCCGGAGAGCGAGACGCCTTGGACCGCGACACCTTGCAGCTGAAGCAACCCATCTTGTTTGGAGAGGTAGAAGCCGACTACCTGGTCAACCTTATCAAAGATGCAGCCGACATCGGATCCATCGAAAAAGCCAAACACCATTTGGAAACTTACGTCAAAGACGCGCAGTCGAATTTTAGAGTACTTCTCCGGCAAGCCAAGCTTCCTGCAGGATTTGAAGGAGCCATGTTCGGGCGCTTCGTGACCTCCGACATCCTGACTCGTGTGGATGCTCCTGTTCATGTGGCCCACGCCTTCACCACCCACGCTCTGGATACCGAAGTCGACTACTTCACAGCGGTGGACGATCTGGCGGAGGGAGAGACAGGAGCTGCTCATGCAGGGGACATGGAACTGGGCACAGGGATCTTTTACGGATATGTGGCGGTGGACATCCCGCTCCTCGTTTCCAACCTGACAGGCGTGGAAAGGGAACGCTGGCACACGGAAGATCTAGAAGACGTGCAAAGGCTGCTGGATCTTTTCGTGCAGGCGGTGGCCACCGTGAGCCCAGGGGCCAAGCTGGGGGCAACCGCGCCCCATGCTCGCGCTGATTTCGTTCTCCTGGAGTTGGGGAAGAGCCAGCCCCGGAGCCTGGCCAACGCGTTCCTTAGGCCTGTGGAACTCAGTGGCCGCCGCCATGCCATGGAGCAGTCAGTGGAGGCCCTGGCCCGTTATCTTGATGGTCTCGAGGCCATGTATGGTCAGCCGGAAGAAACCCGCTTTGTCGCCTCACTCCATCCTTGGTCTCGTTCCTTCGAGGCAAAAACCTCTTTGCCCCAAGCCATCGATGGGATCCAGGAAGCTTTGAGGAGACATGCTCAATGAGGGCTCTCGTCTTGCGCTTCGATGCTCCTCTTGCCAGTTTCGGGGGAGTACGGATCGATAACCACGGGGTGGTGGAGCGTTTTCCTGGCACAAGCATGCTGACAGGCCTCTTGGCCAACGCCTTGGGGTGGAGGCATGGGGAAGCCGATCGTTTGACCGAGCTGCAGGGAAGAGTCACCTTTGCGGCCCGGTGGGATGTGCCGCCCATACGGCTTATCGATTATCACACGGTCGACCTGGGTCAACCCAAGATGATGGGGTACCCCTCCTCCTCTGAAAAGGCGGCGGGATGGACCACCTGGGGTTTTCTTGAAGAGAGGGCGGGAGGAACCGCCAAGAAAGCCATCCATGAACGGTATCAACATTACTGGGCCGATGGCGTCCTCACCCTGGCCCTGACCCTGAAAGGGGAAGGTCAACCCTTCCTGGAGGATCTGGAGGCCGCCCTTCGCTATCCTGCCCGGCCCCTGTTCCTGGGGCGCAAGGCCTGCCTGCCGTCGAGGCCCCTTGTGGATCCTTTGCAACCGATGGTGGAAGGTGAGGACCTGCGCCAGATCATCTCCGCCATACCGCTTTTGCATCGGGGAGAACCTGCCCCTTCCCGGGTGGAAGTATGCTGGCCGGGAGAACTGGGTCTGGAGGGGATGTCAGGCCAGCTGCGGGAGGTTTTTGATCTCCGGGATTGGAAGAACCAGGTGGCTTCGGGGAGTCGCTTGCAGGCGGAAGGATGGGTGGCATGGGCCGGGGAGGTGATGCCCGCATGAGTCTTCACATGGTGGAGATATACCTTGATATGAAAGCCCTCCTGGATGTCCTACATCACAAGAAACGCCTTCACCACGACGATGAGGATCTTGGATACGGTATGCACACATGGCTTAGGGAGGCCTTTGGGGAACTGGCCCCTCAGCCGTGGCGCCTTTGGGCAGGCCAGGGCCGGCCCGCCCGGCTTTTGGGATATGGTCGCCATTCCGCCTCAGAGTTGCGGCAAGCCCTGCCCGACTTTGCCAGTCCCTCCTTGGCGGCCGTTGTGCCTGATCCAGGGCGGGACATCCAGAGTAAAATCCTTCCCGGCTGGGACAGAGGCCGGCGCCTGGGCTTTGAAATTTTGGCGGTTCCTGTGGGCCGCAAGTCCCGTTCGGGGGTGGAGAAGGACTACTACCTCCTGGCCATGGATCAGGGGAAACAGGCCTCCCGGGAAGAAATCTACCGCTCCTGGCTGGTACGCCAGATGAGCCCGGGTGCCCATGTCCGCCGCGTGGATTTGGTCGGTTTTCGCCTCCTGAAGACGTGGCGGCGCCAGAGAAGCGGGGCAGCACCCTCAGAGCAGCGCTTCCGGCCTCTCATCCGGCCCCAGGCGCTTTTTAGAGGGGAGCTGGAAGTCTCCGATGCGGAAGCTTTCCAACGTCTTTTGGCCCGGGGCGTAGGCCGTCACGTGGCCTTTGGCTACGGTATGCTTCTCCTACGCCCGCCTCGATCATGAGTTCGCCCTTCCTTCCCGGGAGATTGGGCCTGGCTGCCTCCAGGGTTCCCTACGTGGACCGGCATGGCCTTCTGTTTCTCAGCCGAGGCCGGCTGTACGTGGAAAAAGGAACCCTTCGCTTCGAAGCCGCCGGTTCCCATGACCTGCAACCAGGTGACTACGCCATCCCTTATCAGACTGTCAGCACCATCCTCTTGGGACCGGGCAGCAGCATCACCCATGATGCCCTCCGGATCCTGGCCCGCCACGGCACCCTCCTTCTGGCAGTCGGAGAGGGGGGTGTCAAGATGTACAGCGCGCCTCCCATGGGACAGGGCCGGAGCGACGTGGCCCGGGCCCATGCCCGGCTCTGGGCCGATGAGGAACAGCGCAGCCTGGTGGCAAGACGCATGTATGCCTTCCGCTTCGGAGAAGTCTTCCCTGACAAGGACATCAGCGCCCTCAGGGGGATGGAAGGGGGCAGGATGCGGGAATCCTACAAGATCCTGGCCCAAAAATACGGGGTTGACTGGGATGCCCGCCGCTACGACCGCTCCGACCCCGAGGCGGCCGACGTCCCCAATCAGGCCATCAACCACAGCAGCACCTTTGTGGAGGCGGCAGCGGAAATCGCTGTAGCTGCCGTCGGTGCCCTTCCTCCTCTAGGTTTTATCCATGAAGAGTCCAGCAACGCCTTCACCCTGGATATCGCCGATCTCTGGCGGGTGTCGGTGACGCTGCCGGTGGCTTTTACAGCGGCGGCCCGGGTGCAAAAGAACCCGGATCTGCCGCTGGAGCGGGAGGTCCGTTTCGAAGCGGCCAAGGTCTTTCGCCAAACGAAACTGTCCCTGCCATGATCGAGAGGACAAGGAGCTGCCCATGTCCATGACGGTAGTGGTGACGAGAAACGTCTCTGACCGCATGCGGGGGTTTCTGGCCTCTGCCATGCTGGAAGCTTCGCCGGGAGTCTATTGCGGTTTCTACCTCTCCAAGGCCGTCAGGGAACGGATTTGGTCGGTCCTGGACGACTGGTTCCCAAAAGAAACCGATGCCAGCGTCGTGATGCTCTGGAGGGAGCCCTCCCTTCCAGGAGGTCAGGGGATCCGCACCTTAGGAACGACCCCCATTTCGTTCGTCGAAAAGGACGGCATGGTCCTGGCCATGAAACCCCTGCAATCTTCTTCGCCAGATGATGGTCATCCATCCCGCCATCGGTAGAGGTTATCGGTCCTCCTCGTTTGAAGGTAAGACCTCCATAAGGCCTCCCCCACATGGGCCTCCTCCAGAAGGTTTCCCTCGCTGGAATACCAGCAGGTCTCGTTGGTTTTTTCGATGTGCACCCGGTAGACCTCCGCAGAGGGCCCTACCTCGATGGCGCAGGTATTCTTTCCTGTGGCCTCATAGGTGGCCAAAGCCAGGGTTTGCAGCTCCTGAACCTTCCCCAGCACCCCCTGGCGCAGCCTTTGGAAGGCGGATTCAAGCCATGCCACACCGCCCTTCACCGTTTGAAGGGCCAGGGCTAGATGGAGGGCATCCTCCAGGGCGCTATGGGCCCTCGGGGAAGGAATCTCTAAGGCATGGAGAATGGATGGCAAACTGGCAGAAGGGAGTTTCAGCTCCTTTTTCCACGGGTAACGAAGGGTATCCAGCCAGCGGTCGAAGGAGATGTTTTGCACCAAGAAACGGGCATCGAAATGGAACACATTGTGCCCCACGGCAAAATCGGCCAGGTCAAAAAAGGCCTGCACCAGGTCCCAGGCGATATGCTGGCCCGCCAGATGAGACCGTTCCAGGCCATGGATCTTGGAAACCCGCCGCGGGATGGGAAAACCGGGGTCTTCCCAGCCCACGTAGGAGCGCAGATGGCGGAGTTCATTCCCTTCCAGGACAAAGAGGGAAAGGGCGATCTCCACGATGACGTCCCTTTTGGGATAGAGGCCGGTGGTCTCCAGATCCAGAAAGAGGAGACGGGGGCTTTCCAAAGAGGCCTCCCAAAGGACCGGCGCAGAAAAAGGATCTTGGGGACGCTGGGACGATAGGGTCTGCGGCCAACCGGCCCGGGCCTTGAGGAAGGGAGAAGCGGCGGCATCATGGAGGACGATCTCCTGTGATTGTTCCGTCAGGCCCGTCAGAGGAGAAGGTGACGTCCCGTTCTTTCCGGCCATCAGGTTCCCACCGCCCTCGCCGCTACCGTCAAGAGAAAAAGTGGACCCATACCAAGAATATACAAGCCATCGAGGCGGCTCCGATACCCTTAGCGCTCAGGAACTAGCGGGTGCTTCCAGCAGCCCTGGGGGAGGTGGGTACCTTGGATGGACATCCTTCCATGGAGACAAAGGGGGTGCTTACCGGCAGGTGGGCCGTTCCCAGTCCCTCACCGGCGACCTCTCCTAGGGCGCAAAAAAGACCCAAGTTCCGATGGCCCCGGCACCCCGTGCTCCCATCGTCCTGATCCGCTATGCCCTCTCAGGCCCAGGAGCATTTCCCGTAACCCAGACCCTTTTTCCTTGGAAAAAGCGTCCGCCGGGCAACCATAGGCTCACACGGCCGGCTCCATGGGAGCGCCCTCTCGCCAACCGTTTCCG
Organism: Bacillota bacterium; assembly: GCA_029960865.1. GTDB lineage: Bacteria > Bacillota > Sulfobacillia > RBS10-35 > RBS10-35 > RBS10-35. Next base: position 6,471 of record JASBVX010000072.1, read on the forward strand.
GCCCCACTCCAGCCGGTGATCCCGGCACCAGCAACCATCAACATGCCCATGACCTGACCGCCGACCACCACCGCGTAGAGCCGCAGCCTGACATCGCTAACTCACACAGGCTGCTAGGGACGAGGTCCTCCTTTCTCCCCTTCGCCCTTCGCCCTTCACATACTTTATGGAGACGAGGTGAAAAGGGAAAAGGGGGAAACGCCCCCCTTTTTCTTCCTCCCGTCGTCCTTCGCTTCTTTTCAGTACTGCCCGATCAGCCCCTGGCGCCGCGCCAAGGCCTCCTGCCGACCAAAGAAAACCCAGCCAAGGATGAAATAGAGCAAACTGAGGCCTGTGGCCAGGGCAAGGGATGTCCAGCGGAATTGCCAGAGGGTGAGACCCTTGGTCATGGCTTCCCGGATGAGACAGGAGGGGGCAGAGAGGGG
>JASBVX010000073.1 GCA_029960865.1 Bacillota bacterium
GATCTTCTTCTCGCACCAGCACTTCTCCGCAATCCCGGCAGGTCCAGACTGGCAAACGGTGCCCCCACCAGATCTGGCGGGAGATGCACCAGTCCCGGATATTCTCCAGCCAGTGCCGGTAGACGGCGGTAAACCGCTCGGGAAGGATCACCGTTTCCCCTTCCTCCACAGCTTTCCAGGCCAGCTCCGCCAGGGGCTTGGTGCGGACGAACCACTGGCGGGATACCAGGGGCTCGATGACGCTATCGCAGCGGCTACAATGGCCGACGCTGTGGCGGTAAGGCTCCGCCTTCACCAGGAACCCGCCCTCTTCCAAAAGGCGCACCATCTCCCGGCGCGCTTCATCCCGATCGAGCCCTTGAAGGGGCCCTGCCGCTTCCGTCATGCGGCCTTCTTCCCCGATGACCTGAATTTTGGGGAGGCCATGCCGCTCCCCTATGGCAAAGTCGGTAGCGTCGTGGAAGGGAGTCACCTTCACGGCGCCGGTGCCAAAGTCCATCTCCACCGCCCCATCGGCGATGATGGGCACAGCCCTTCCCGCCACGGGAACCCAGACTTTTTTCCCGATCCATTCCCGATAACGGGGATCGTCGGGGTGAACCGCCACGGCGGTATCCCCCAGGATGGTCTCAGGCCTTGTGGTGGCGACTTCGATGTAGGGGCCTTCCTTTTTGGGCTCCCCTCGTTCATCCACCTGGGCGTAGCGGACCCGGTAAAGGGTACCTTCTTCTTCCTCGTGCGAAACTTCCAGATCGGAAACGGCGGTGCCGCAGCGGGGACACCAGTTGACGATGTAGTCCCCCTGGTAGATGAGGCCTTCCCGATAGAGTTGCACGAAGACATGCCGCACCACACGGGAGTACGCCTCATCCATGGTAAACCGCAGGCGGCTCCAGTCGGGGGAGGTCCCCAGCCTGCGCAGTTGCTGGGTGATAACCTCTTGATATTCGTCTTTCCATTCCCAGACTTTCTCGAGAAACTTCTCCCGGCCCAGGCTCTGGCGGCTCTCCCCTTGATCCAAAAGGCGCCTTTCCACCACCGCCTGGGTCGCGATCCCCGCATGATCCACCCCCGGTTGCCACAGGGCGGCATAGCCCTTTTTGCGATGCCACCGCGTCAGACCATCCTGCATGGCATCTTCCATGGCATGACCCATATGCAGGCGGCCCGTCACATTGGGAGGCGGCATGACGATGCTGAAGGGGCGCTTATCCCAGTCCACCGGAGCCCGAAAGAGATCCGCCCGTTCCCACAGGCGGTAAACCTCTTCTTCCACCACCTGCGGCCGATAAGCCGTTTCTTCCCAAACCCGATCCACCCTCGTCACCTCCGAAAAAAATGGAGCCCTGCGCCAAAAGGGCGGAGGGCCGCGGTACCACCTTTCTTCCCGGGATGATCTTCCCGGCTCTGCAGCGCTCTATCGGGCGCACCCGCCTTCCCTACCCAGCCTAAAGGCCTTCAGGAAAGATCTCAGGGACGACAGCTGGACCTTCCCGGAGCCGCTTCCACCACCCGCGGCCTCTCTGCACCGGGATGAGGGTCCACCCCTTCCCCTCATCGAAGACTTTTGGAGTTTGGCGTCATGGTACAAAGGCGAAGATGAAGCGTCAAGAGAGGAAGAGCCCTCCTGCACTGAAACGCCTCGGAAGGAGCCTGGCCTGCCCGGGATGAAAGCCCTTCATCCCGGGCAACCTGTATCGGGAGTCTATGACTTGACGCAAGTCAGTTTGCAATTGGAGGAAGCCCAGCAAGAGGCTGACTCCCTGGCGCAAGATGCAGCCCGGGATCCTCTCAGTCTGGAAAGACCCTGGCGCCATCTCCAGCTTTCGGCCCGGGTGGCCAGGGCGCGGGTCGAAAGTGTCCTGGCCGATTTTTTAGGGGAAACTCCCCTCCCCTTCCCTGAAGATCTGGAAAAAACCCTTTCGCTAGTGGAAGCTTTCGTCTCTTTTAGCAGCGACCTGGTCATCCGCCGCTTTCATTTCCGGAACGGCTTAGCCGGTGCCATGGCTTTCATCAACGGCATGGTGGATCAACGGGTGGTGGACCAGGATCTTCTGGTGCTCTTGAGGGAGCAGGAGGCTCCTCAGGAAACAACCCTGGTATCCCCCATCGGACAGCTCTCCCTGGAACCCCATCCGCCCTCCCTTCTCCTGGCCCTTTTACAGGGGGAAGTGGTGGTCTTCTGCAACGGGTTCTCCGGAGGTTGGCATGTGGATGCCAAAGGGTTTAGCAAGCGGTCCATCGAAGTGGCCGAAACAGAGCAGAACCAGATCGGCCCCAAAGCCGCTTTCGTGGAAGACATCACCACCAACATGACCCTCATCCGCAGGCACATCACCAGCCCCTCCCTGCGGGTCAAAGAGATGATCCTTGGGAAACGCAGCCAAACCCTTTGCTTTCTCGTCTACCTTTCCGATGTGGCCGATCCGCGCCTGGTGGCTGCCATCGAAGCCCGTTTGGCTGCCATCGACACCGACGTCGTCCTGGCAGCCCGCCAGGTCACGTCCTTCTTGCGGGACCGTCCTTGGTCTCTCTTCCCCATCCTGGCCCTTTCCGAGAGGCCTGACTGGTGCGCCTGGCAGATCGCCGGCGGGCGAGTGGTCATCCTGGTAAACGGGGATCCCTTCGCCGTCATCGCCCCCAGCGTCTTCTGGGATTTCTTTCGCACGGCCGACGACTACACCGTCGATGTGTGGACCGCCACCTTCATCCGGGCCATCCGCTACCTGGGAGCGGTCATCGGTCTTCTCGCCCCCGGCCTGTATGTGGCCCTCATCAACGTCCACCCGGAGCTCATCCCGGTGGACCTGGCCCTGGCCATCGTTTCCTCCCGGGAAGGCCTTCCCTTCCCCGCCTACCTCGAGATGGCCCTCATGCTTCTCGCCTTTGAGCTCATCCGCGAAGTGAGCGTGCGCATGCCCAAAGTCATGGGTCAAACCTTAGGTGTGGTGGGAGGTCTCGTCATCGGCCAGGCCTCAGTGCAGGCCGGCATCATCAGCCCTTTGATGGTGGTGGTCATCGCCGTCACTTCCCTTTCCGTCTTCGTCCTCCCTAAGTTCGAGATGACCTCCATCTGGAGAATCCTCCTTTGGGTCGGGCTGGCCCTCAGCTCCTTCCTAGGCCTGTACGGCCTCACCCTCTTCACCATCGGCCTTTTGTTCCACCTTTCCGCTTTGAAATCGCTGGGCGTCCCCTACCTGGCCCCGGTCGCCCCCTGGTCCCACGAGGCCCTGAGCGACATCCTCTTCCGGGCCCCCCACCGGTCCTTCCGCTTCCGGCCCGGCATCGCCAGCCCCCAGGACGTCCAGCGGGCCAGCCGCTACCGGCAGCCCTTCCCTCACCTCTCCATCCCCACGGAGCCCGATCCTCCCTTGCCCAAAGGCAACACCCCTCAAGGGAGGAGGCGCCCATGAAGAAAGCCGCCCGCTGGTTCTTCCTTTTGGTTCTCCTTTTCCCCTTGACCGGATGCTGGGACAGCATCGAGCCCAAATCCCGGGCCTTTGTCCTCGCCGTCGGTCTGGATGCGGCGCCCGCAGGAAAGCTGCGCCTCACCATCAGCGTCCCCACCTCATCGGGGATGGGAAGCCAGCCGGGGAGCACCGGCCCTAGCGCCCAGAGCTATACCCTCACGGCCGAGGGGCGCACCTTCGTGGAAGCCACCCAAAACGTGCAGCAGCTTCTGGAACGGTCCATCTACTATGGGGAGGTGCAGGCCATCGTCTTTGGAGCCGATCTGGCCAAAAGGGGTCTGCAGGATCTTACCGCCGAGCTCATGCGCTACCCCCTCCTGGATCCTTTGATCTATGCCGTCATCTCGGAAGGGCCCGCCGGCGATCTCATCGGTCAGGTCACCCCAGGAGGCCGCAGCGTTCCCCGGGCCATCTTCAGTATCTACTCCACCCCCGCCAGCCAGGCCGGTGTCCCCCAGACCCGGCTGTGGCAAGTGGCCAGGGCCTTCTTGAATCCGGGAGAAGATGCCATCATGGCTGCCCTTATGAAAGGACCGGAGGGGACCGTGCCTACCATCGGGAGCGCCGTCTTTCACGCCGGAAAGCTCGTCGGCCTCTTGAGCGGCGACGACAACTTGGGCCTTTCTTTCCTGCGGGGCATCGCCGATCAGGCCACCTTGACAGTGCCCTTCGCCGGCAAAGAGGTACAGATCCTCCAGGCCTCCTCCCGCAGCCGCATCCAGTTCCTCGGGGTCTCCGCCGAAGGACTTCCCCTCTTCCGCGCCCAAATCCAGGTCGAGGGGCAAGTAGGAAGCGATCCTCCAGGGGGAGCTCCCTGGACCCCCCAAGAGCTCAACCAGCTGGAAAGATCCCTGGCCGAAAAAGTGAAGGTCCTGGCTGAAGAAAGCTGGTCTCTATTGCAGGAAAGGAAGAGCGATGTACTCCTCCTTGGCTTCCGGGTGCACCAGTTGGATCCCCTCTTGTGGAGCCGGCTTTCGTGGTCCGAGACTTTCCCCAAGGTGACCCTGGACATCCAGGTGAAAGCCACCATCAGCCGGATAGGCAATCGCCCATGATGCGCCGCCCCTTGCCCTGGAGCTCTGCCGCCTACTGGGTGCTGGCCAGCCACATGGTCCTGGGCCTCTTCGCCTTTCCCCATTTCGCCGCGGCCAGCGCAGGAACCGGCGCCTTGTATGTGGCCATCGGCCTTATCCTGTTCGGTGCCATCGTTCTCTACTCGGTCCTCGGGCTCTTGGGCCGCTTCCCCGGCCAGACGGTGGTGGAAATCCAGCGCCACGTACTGACAAAACCCCTGACGGCCATCATCCATGTTCTTTGCGCTTTTCTCCTGACCGGCGTCCTGGCGGCCAGCCATGCCCTCTTCGCCGACCTCATGGCCACGGTGGTGTTGCAGCGCACACCCAAAATCGTCATCGCCCTAGCCGCGGGTCTGATGGCCCTCTACGGGGCCTGGCACGGGCCCCACAGCCTTACCCGCACCTTGCAGATCCTCATGCCGGTGTCGGCTGCCTTGCTGATAGGAGCCTTTGTAGCCGCCCTTTTCAACGCCCGTTGGCTCCAGCTCATTCCCCACTGGACCGGCGCCGAGCTCATCGGCCGGGGTATCTGGAAGGAATCCTACACCATGCTGGCCCTCTATCAGCTTCTCATCGTTTTCGGCTGGCTGGACGTGAGACGAGCCAGACCCTGGGCCTGGGGAGGCTATGCCGTCAATAGCCTCGTCCTCTTCCTTTGCCTGGCCGCCTCGATCGGTGCCCTGGGAGTGCCCCTTACAGCCCAGAGCACCTGGCCGGGCGCCCTCGCCATCCGCGTGGTGAGCGCCCCCGGGTTCCTCGTCGAGCGCTTTGGCTACATGATCATCCTCCTCTGGCCCATCGCCCATGTCCTCTTTCAAGCGACCCTCCTTTTGGCCTGCGCCGTGGGGACGGTGCAATCCTTAGGCCTGCCCCACCGCTACCTCAGACCCCTTATGATCACCGCCATGACCCTTTCCCTGATCCTGTCCTCCCTTTTCCACAATAGCGCCCAGGCCTTCGCCATCCTCCAGCGCTATGGACTTCCCCTCATCTGGGCCCTTATCCTGGGTGTCACGTGGCTCACCTGGGCCTTGGCCGCCGCCCGCAAGATGGAAGGCCCTCCCCTGGAAACATGGCGAGCCCCCCAGGGCTGGCCTGAATGGGCCCCGCCCATGGGGGTTCCCCCTGGGACCACAGCGACGGGCCGTCAGATCGAAGGAGAGAGCCGCCGCCAACCTCCTTTGGGTTAAAGGGTAACGGCCGGCATGGAGGGAGATGCCCCCTTGACCTGCAACCCTGTTTCTCGCAAGACCTCCTCAAACGAGGAGACGGGAATGACCTGGATCGGGGTCTCGGAAAAGCTTTCCTGCCAATTGTCCTTGGGAATGAAGACCTTATGGAGACCTGCTTCCACCGCCGCCTCCACCTTGGCCCTCACCCCGCCTACCGGCCGCACGTACCCCTGCAAGGTGATTTCTCCCGTGGCCGCCGTAAGGGGCTCTACCGCCTGGCCGGTGAAGGCGGAATAGAGGGCCAGGGCCATGGCCACCCCCGCCGAAGGGCCATCCACAGGAAGGTTTCCCAGAAAGTTTAGGTGAACGTGGTGCTGATGGGGATCCACGGGGAGGTAACGGCGCAGCATGGTGAGGACGTTATCCACCGACGAACGGGCCATGGATTTGCGGCGAAAGCGGCCCACTTCCTCTTCTTCCACCAGGCCGCTCACCCACACCTCCCCCTTTCCCCTGGCCGGGTAAACGGCAGCTTCCAGCTCCAAGACCAGCCCGGTGCTGGGCCCTGCCAGAGCCAGGGCTAGGGCGGTGCCCACCCTGGGTTCCAGGGAAAAGGAGGGCTTCAAGGCCACCGCGTAAGGGCCCACCGAAGCCACCCATTCCACGTGCTCTTTCTCGATGGTGCTCCGTCCCTTCCGGCGGGCCACTTCTGCCGCCATCTGCACCAGGTTCACGGCATCGCGGCCGCTCTGGCTGTAGGCCACCACCACCTGGGAAGCGCCAGGGCTAAGGGGGCAGCCAAGGCGCTGGGCGGCCCTTTGGGCGATGGTCTGCAGCTCTTTGTGTTTCAGAGGTCGAAAGAAGATCTCCACACACCGGGAACGGAGGGCCGGCGGCATCTCTTCCGGCATGCGGGTGGTAGCCCCCACCAGGCGGAAGTCGGCGGGCAGCCCGTTCTCGAAGATGTCCTTGATGTGGGGCGGCACATGGGGATCCTGGGAATTGTAATAGGCGCTCTCCAGAAAGACCCGCCGGTCTTCCAGGACCTTTAAGAGCTTATTGAGCTGGACCGGGTGGATCTCCCCGATCTCATCCAGGAAAAGAATGCCGCCATGGGTCTTTCCTTTTAAAGCTGCAGTAAAAAATTTTGCATTGTCGGGAATACTTTATGC
>JASBVX010000074.1 GCA_029960865.1 Bacillota bacterium
TTTTTGTCCAGTTCTTGCAGGATCCCCAGCCAGATGGTGGGCACCCCTGCCGTGATGGTGACCCTGGCCTCCTGAATATCCTCCAGAAGGCTAATGGGATCCAGATAGGGACCGGGGAAAACCTGCTTTGCCCCCACCATGGTGGCGGCAAAGGGGATGCCCCATGCATTAACGTGGAACATGGGCACCACGGGCATCACCGCATCCCTTTCGGAAAGGCCTACCGCATCGGGGAGGGCGATCCCCAGGGAGTGAAGGACCAAGGCCCGATGGTTGTAGAGAACCCCCTTGGGCCGCCCCGTGGTGCCGGAGCTGTAGCACATGGCCGCCGCCTCCCGCTCATCCAGGGAAAGCTCCTCGTACCGGCTGAGATCGGCCGCCCGGAGAAGGGCTTCGTAGTCCAGGTATCCCGGCGGCACTTCTCCCGGCGCCCCCATGACCACCACATGATCCAGGTGGACTTTATCCTTGATGGCCTCAAACAGCCGCAAGAGGGTGTAGTCCACCAAAAGGATCCGGTCCTGGGCATGGTTCATGATGTAGACCAAATCTTGGGGGGGAAGGCGCAGGTTGGCGGTGTGGAGAATCCCTCCCGCGGCGGGGATCCCGAAATAAGCCTCTAGGTGGGTATAGTTGTTCCAGGCCAGGGTGGCCACCCGTTCCCCCCGGCGAAGCCCCAGGTCCTTCAGGGCCACGGCCAATTTCTTCGCCCGCTCGATGAACTCCTTGTAGGTATAGCGGTGAAAACTCTTATCGGGCATGCGGGTGACGATCTCCCGGTTGCCAAAGAGCATCTCCGCCCGCCTCAAGATGGCATTGGTCGTCAGCTGCGCGTCCATCATCAAGCCTTGCATCGTCCTCCTCCTTTCCCGGTCAAACCCTATGCCTCTTCTTTGGCAAACTTGTCCCGGAGCTCCCGCTTCAGGATCTTTCCCGAGGCGTTGCGGGGAAGGTCCTCCACGAAATAGACGGTCTTGGGCACCTTGAAAGGGGCCAGCCTCCCTTTGACGTGCTCGATGAGCTCTTCTTCCGTGGCCGTCTTCCCTTCCTTCAAGACCACCACTGCCGTCACCTTCTCGATCCAGACGGGGTCGGGCAGGGCAATGACGGCCACCTCCGAAACGGCGTCATGGGTATAGAGGGCTTCTTCCACCTCCCGGCTAGCCACCTGAACCCCGCCGGTGTTGATGACATCTTTCACCCGGTCCACCACATAGAGGTAACCCCCTTCATCCAGGTAGCCCAGATCCCCCGAATGAAACCACCCTCCAGCGAAGGCCTCCCGGCTCTCTTCGTCCTTGTCCCAGTAGCCCACCATCAGATGGGGCGAGCGATGGACGATCTCCCCCAGCTCCCCCGGAGCCACATCCTCCATCTTCTCGTTGACCACGCGAGTCTCCACCAGAAGGGCCGGCCTTCCCGCTGAAGCCGGCCGCTCATCGTGGTCTTCCGGGCGCAGGACCGTGGCCAAAGGGGCGATCTCCGTCTGGCCGTAGCAGTTGTAAGGAGCAACCCCATGGAGCCTTTCCCGGAGCTGCTGCAGCACCGGGACCGGCATGATGGAAGTCCCGTAGTAGGCTTTTTTCAAGTGAGGAAACCGGGTCCCCTGGAAATCATCCCGCCGCAGATACTGGATCCAGACGGTAGGAGGAGCGAAAAAGGAGGTGATGCCTTCCTTCTCCAGGATGGGGAAGGTGATCTCGGGGCTGGCGGCCTCGGCGACAAAAGAAGTGGCTCCCACCAGGAGCTGGGGCATCAAAAAGACATGCATCTGGGCGGAATGGTAGAGGGGAAGGGCGTGAAGGCTGCGATCGTCTCCCTTTTGATCCAGATCGACGATGCAGCTCACGTACTCCGCGAGAAGGGAACGGTGAGTCAGCATGGCCCCTTTGGGAAGGGCAGTGGTCCCTGAAGTGTAGAGGAGCTGAGCCACATCTTCTTCGTGGAGGTCCAGTTCCGGTTCCTCGCTGCTATATTTCTCGTCAGCGGCGGCGGAAAGGATCTCCCCGAAGGTGAGAAGATCCCCAAAACCCAGGCGATGGGCCCCTTGCTCCACCGGGCCCCTGAGGCTCTCATCGAAGACCAGCAGGGAACTCCCCGATTGCCCGACGATGTAGAGAAGCTCTTCTCCCGCCAGCATGTAGTTGATGGGCACGTGGATGATCCCTGCTTTGAGACACGACAGCCAAAGAAGAACGTAGCTGTCGCTGTTGCGCCCGTAGGCGCTGAGGCGATCCCCCGGCTTCAGACCTTTCTCCAAAAGAAAGTGGGCCAGCCGATTGGCGGCTTTGTCCAGCTCTCCGTAGGTCCAGCGGCGACCACCATACACTAAGGCTTCTTTTTCCGGGTATCGCCTGACGCTCCGGCGAAGGGCATCGGAAAGGGTGTTGCGCCAGGCCCGGCGGCGCTCCGTCTCCAGTTCTCTCACCATCACCTCATCTCCCCTTGGCAAGACTCCCTGGAGGGCCGGAAGGACCTTCTCCCATCACCTCCCTTTCCCTTCCCAGCCCTGTCAGCGGCACGTCCATCGCTTTAGCCCAGGCTTCCCACTCCTCCACCGACCTCCGGAGAAACCCTTCCGCCAGGGCCCTTTCCACCTCCGGCCATGTGTCCCTTTGCCCAAGGCGCTGCGGATCCACCCCCATCTCCCCACATAGGCGCCAGGCAAACTTCTCCTCCAGAGCCGCCACCGCCACCCAGCCATCCCGGGCCCGGTAGAAGCGGTAGAGGGGGTAAGCTCCTCCTAGAAGGCCTTCAGGGGCCGTCAGGCCGCAGCGCCAGGGAGCCGCCCAGAGGCGGGCCGCTTCCTGCAGGCTCACCACCGCTTGTCGCTGGGGAATGCGGCGCTCCCGGCAGAGAAAGAGGGCCAAAGCCTCCTGGACAGCCCTCTGGGCTCCCGCCAGATCGGAGACAAGGGTCAAAGGGAGGGCCGGGGGTTTCACCATCCCCAGCTGGGTGACATAGGTGAGATCGTGGCCCGGCTCTTCTTCCCTCCCCGCTCCGTAACCCACCAGAAGGACGTGCAAAAGCTTTGGATAGAGGGGAAAAAGGCGATCGGGATCCAGCCCCAGGCGGGCGAGGGAGGAAGGCCTCTGGGAGGTCAGGAGAAGATCGGTTTGGGAAAGCCGTTCGTGAAGAATCCGCTGGCCCTCTGGAGCCTTTAGATCCAGGGTCAGCACTTCCTGGTCCCGGATCAGCTCCTGATACCAGGAAGGGGCCACCTTCCGCAGGGGATCGCCCCCAGGCGGCTCCACCTTGGTGATCCGCGCCCCCAGTTCCCTGAGGCGGAAGGCCGCTACAGGGCCCGGAACGTTGAGGGCGGTGGAAAGAACCGTTAACCCATCCAGGGGCAGCATGGTCCTCACCCTTTGGCGTTTCCCTCCCCATTCGCTGCCCCAAAGGAGAATCCCTTTTTTCAAGGAGGGCTTTTCTCGATCCAAGACGGCCCCTGGTACCGTTGGAGACCCTGGAAAGCAAGATGCAAAAGGGCATCCCAGGGGTTACCCCCTCCGGGAAAGGGAAGGAAAGGGGCCATCTCCGCCAGGGGCACCAGGAGGAAAGACCGCTCCAGAAGGCCTGGGTACGGGAGCACCAAATTTTCTTCCTGGATGATGGCATCCTCGAAAAAGAGGAGATCCAGGTCCACCCGATGTCCAAGCCGCTCCCGGGCCATCTCCTCCTCGATCCTCTGCAAGTGCTGAAAAAAGGGGCGCAAGGGAAGCATCGTTTCCACTGCCAAAACGGCATTCAAAAAGGGAGGCCCTTTGGCTTCCCCGAAGGGCTCTGTTTCATAGAGGGAGGACGCCTTCAGGAAGCGGACCTTCCCCCCTTCCAGAAGGCGAGCCACCGCCTCCCGCAGGGGCTCCTCGCCCCCCGGCTTAGGGATCCCCACCGCCACCCAAGCCTTCATGCCTCGCGGGGCTGGGGGTAGGGGCGAAAGCGAACGTGGCGAAAGACCGACTTTCGCACCACCTGGCCATCTCCCGTCTCCTCCACCTCCACCTCCCGCCGGGTGGTGGAGTACACGGGGAGCATAGCCAGGAAGCGGGCCTTCTCGATGGCCCAGACGGTGGCCCCGTATTCCCCTTGGATGAGGACATAGTCCCCCGGCTGGCCTTCTTCCTCCAGCCAACGGCCGATAGGCGCCAAGTCCTCCTCCAGGTCCTCCACCGATGGGTCGATCTGGGACCAGATCGTTTGCAGATCTTCCGGAAGGTAGGTGCATCCGCCCACCCCCAGGGTCCGGCGGGCATCGGCTTCCTGTTCGGGAAGGAGCTTGTGGGAGAGGAGGATCAACAGGCGGGGCTCATAGGGAGCCTCTTCCGAGGGGCCCGCCACCTTATCCATTTGCTCCATGAGTTCCTGGGCCATTTTCAGGTGCTCCTCCAGGCGCCGGGCCAGGGTTTCGCTGCTGGTCTTTTCCTTGGGATCCTGGGCGATGCCGCCATGGTTGATGGCGTTGCGGGTATGGACGATGGGAGAAAAGTTCTTTTGGATGATTTCGGCGAGGGGGGCCAGGGGGTGGTCTCCTTCTTTTCGGGGGAGCTGGCCTCTCCCCCGGACCCCCACATAGGCGGTGATGGCTCGACCCGCCTTTTGTCGGTGGTCCTTATTTTGAGGATCCAACCCCAGGATTTCGACCCCTTTGCTGATGACGGCCTCCACCAGAAACGTGTAGCCCTGCTGGATGTAGCCATGCTCCTGGCACCAGCGGGCAGCTGCCAAACCGATCCGGGAAAGGGGGAGGTCCTTTTCCATATCGTCCTGCACCAAGCGGAACTTGTCCTCAATCTTCTCCAAAAGGGGGTCCAGAAGGGGGAAGACATCGAAGGACACTGCTTTGCTCTTCTCCAGTCTCTCTTGGATCGCCGCCACATTGCCCGGCAGGCGAAGGGTGCGGCAGGTGGCGATGTTCTCGTGGAAATCCTCGAGGCTTCTCACCAGGTTTTTCTGGGCCACCAGGGCGCTGTGATCCCCTCTTTTCTTGCCGCCGAAGACCGCTTTGGCCACAGATTGGGCTACCTCCTGCAGGGCACGGGCATCCCCCGTCTGGAGGTAGGTGCGGGTCCCGTGGGTCCAGTCGAGCAGCTGCACCAAAGGGGTCAGATCCATGATGGGATGGACCGCCTGGCCCTGGCGGTACATCCCGTAGTAGAGGCCCCCCACCTCCACGCCTTTCAAAACCCGACCATACTCCACCACCCCGTAGGCGAAGAGAGAAAAGAAACGAAAGCCGTGGGTGACGTCGAAAAAGAGGGTATCTTGCGGCTCCAGGATCTCCAGGAGACGGCGATAGAGTTCCCAGAGGCTCTTTTCACTTTCGTCGCCGGAGATGGAGAGATCTTTTATGTAAGCGGGCAACCCTCTTTCCCGAAAGGCAGCTCCCAGGGCCTCTTTCAGGGCCGGAAAGTTCCTTTCCCGGGCCTCCTCCGTCAGGAGGATCACCACCTGATCTTCCCCGCCCCAATCCCGCGAAAGGAGGCGAAAGAGGGCTTCCTGCACAAAACGGGTGGGAGGAAGAACCTCTTCCCCCCAGGTGTAGACAGCTTCCTTATAGGGCTGGGTCCCTAGAAAGGAGATGAGCTTTTTGGCCACGCCGCTCCTCCTCGCCTTTCCTGTGTGGAGGAGGTTTTCGACTTCTGCCCCGCCGGTTCCTTTTAGGGCCAGGGAAGCCGCAGGAGGTAGTCCCACTGGGAGCGATCGGTGGTGCCGAAGCGGTAGAAGGAAAGCCCGATGGCGCCCGCATCCTTGCTGGCCTGCCAGGCCGCCTCCAGCTCCAGGGGTCCTGGGCTGTGGATCCCCATGGCCCCAGCCGAAAACATGTCGTACGTCTGGCCGATGACGCTGACGGCTACCGGAGCTCCTGCATACTGGCGAAGCTTCACGACCGATTCTTTCACGTACTGGTAGGTCTCGTAATAGGTATAGTCCTTGGCCCGATGGTGCCAGTAGCTCATGGGAGCAAACACATCGGTATAAGGGGCCAGCTCCTTAAAGGGATAAATGGGCCAGGAATTGGGCGGATAGGTGATGGCGATGAAACGCCCTTGGGATCCGACGGGGGCCAGGAGCTGGCGGGTCCTCTGGGCATAGGTGGCCACTGCCTGGGGTGCGATCACCTCTTCGATGTCGGGGGCATAGCCATCGGCCTTAACCCCGAAGCGGGTCTGGTAGTTGATGACCTCTTCCGTCCAGAGAAGATCCCCCTGGACGTCCCTCAGCTCCGGATAGGTCCAGCTCAAAAAAGCGATCCCCTTGTTGTGAAGCTTGGAAATAAGGCTCTCCATGGCCCTTCCCCCGTAGAACCCTTTGTCCCGGGTGGTGGCCACCTCCAGGTAGACGTGGGTGAAATTCCCCTGGACCGCCTTTTGGAGGATGGCTTCATCCCCGTAGGCCTTCCAGTCGGGGAACATGAGCCAGAGGCCTTTCCCTGCCGCCACCTCCTCCGGTGTCTCCAGCACCCGGAAGGTGACATCCACAGGGGTTCCCTGGCCGGGGTCAAAGCGCCACGTCATCTGTCCCTTTTGCCGGGCGGTGAATTGGCCCACCCACGTGCCGGCGGCAAAGGTATCCCCACGGAGGGAAAGGCTCCCTGCGGACGTTTCCTTGCCGACCCTGGTCACCTGCAGGCGAAAGCTCTTGGCAGAAGGGTTGCCGTAGGCATCCACCCAGCCGGCCCAAAGGGAAGCTTTTTCTCCGGGCATCAAGATGGTGGAGGGAGCCCCATGGACGGCAAAGCTTACAGGAGGGCCAGGGACGACACTGAAAAGAGCTCCTTCCTGGCCCCCGGGAAGGGTTTCGGGAAGAAACCCGGGCACCTCCACCCGGTACCCGTAGGCCCCAGCCATGGTGACGGGGACGTCGAAGACGGCTTTCCCTCCCAGGGTG
>JASBVX010000075.1 GCA_029960865.1 Bacillota bacterium
CTTGATCATCCATGATTACCCCGTATCCACCGGCATCATCCTCACCCCTTCTCTTTTGGCCAGGATGGCTGCTGCTATTCCTTCCGTGGCGGCGGTGAAGCTGGAAGAAGTCCCCACCGTCGAAAAGATGGCGGCCTTGCAAGCCCTGAGCGATCTTCCCATCTTTGGCGCGTTGGGAGGTCTTTTCGCCTTCGAGGAACTGAAGGTGGGGGCTGCCGGCATCATGACGGGTTTCGCCTACCCAGGCCTGCTGGTGAAGCTCTACCGCCTGGTCCAGGAAGGCCTCTTGAAGGAAGCCGACGACCTCTTCCACCGGATGCTGCCCCTAATCCGCTTCGAATTCCAGGGAGCTTTGGGCATCAGCTTGCGCAAGCACCTTCTGGTGTTGGAAGGCGTCATCCGCTTCCCCACGGTCCGCCGCCCCGCGCCCCTTCCTTCCGCCGCCACCCTGGAAAGGCTCCAGGAACTCCGCCAGCGGCTTTTGGAGGCGGCGATTTTACCCGGCTAGAGAGCCAGGACCTCCGGAAGCTCCTCCAGGGACGAACAGCCCAAAAGGGCGAGGGTGAGATCCAGCTCCGCGATGATGTTGCGGATCACTTCCCTCACCCCTTCTTCACCCCCCAGGGCCAGCCCATAAGCGAAGGGCCTCCCCAGAAGACACGCTTTGGCCCCCAGGGCTAACGCCTTGGCCACGTCCGATCCAGTTCGGATGCCGGAGTCGAAGAGGACGGGGAGGTCTCCCGCTCCTGCCACCACCTCTTGGAGGCTGAAGAGGGCCCCCCTTTCCCCATCCACCTGGCGACCTCCATGATTGGAGACGATGAGGCCGTCGACCCCCATGGCCCGGGCTTTTTCCGCATCTTCACGCCGCCGGATCCCTTTCAAAAGGAGGGGGAGGCGGGTCATCTGGCGGAGGGTCTCAATATCCTCCCAGCGCAGGTCGGGGCGGGAATAGGTGTTGACGAAATGGCTGACGGCCCCCTGCATGGCTTTGAGGGAAAGGCCATAGGGGCGACCCTTGCGGGCCAGGGAAAGGGCAGTCCCCAGGAGGCCCGCCCCCTGGGGACGGGGCCCCCCCACCTGGGCTTGGGAGGGGATTCGCTGCCGGAAGACGGGATCGCTCAGGTACTGGGCCAACCCGTATCCCCTCAGGAAGGGGAGGTACCCCAGGTCCAGATCCCGCGGCCGCCAGCCCAAAAGGGTTGTATCCAGGGTCAGGACGATGGCCTGACAGCCCACCTGTTCCGCCCTTTCCAGAAAGGAAGCCACCACATCTTGATCGGAAGACCAGTAGAGCTGAAACCAGCGGGGCGTATCCCCCATGGCCTGAGCGCAAGTTTCCATAGGAACCCCCGCCTGGTTGGAAAAAATCATGCCGATCCCTTCCTGGTGGGCTGCCCGAGCGCAAAGGAGATCGGCCTGGGGTTGGATCATGTCCAGGGCACCGATGGGGGCTAAGAGAAGGGGGGCCCGGTGCCTCACCCCCAGGAGCTCCACGGAAAGGTCCCTTCGGGAGACATCCCGAAAGACCCTGGGGGCCCAGGGAAAGGCAGCAAAAGCCTCCCGGTTGGCCGCCATGGTGGCTTCCCCTCCGGCTCCTCCGGCCACATAGGCCCAGGCTTGGGGGGACATCTTCCTTCGGGCTTCTTCCCAGAGCCTTTCCGGGTGAACCGGCACGGCAGGCCGCTTACCGCCCGCTCCCGTCACATAGATTTCCGTCTGGCGCCGGCGCCCGGCTCCGGCTTCCACCGTCATTCACCGCCCTCGTCCAGATACCGATGGAACCACTGGAGATAGCCTTGGAGGCGTTCCAGGCGGTTGAGAGGCTTTCCCGAGCGGGAGAGCTCATGGTTTTCTCCGCTGAAGCGCAGGAATTCCACCTTTTTCCCCAGGACCTTGAGGGCGATGTAGAGCTGCTCCGCCTGCTCGATGGGACAGCGCAAATCCTGATCTGAATGGACAATGAGAAGGGGCGTTTCCACCTGCGGGAGGTACCGGATGGGGGAGCGTTCCATGATCTTTTCCTCATCGGCCCAGAGATCAGCATCCCCCAGCTCCCGGCGGTTGAAGTGGAAGCCGATGTCGCTGGTGCCGTACATGCTGTATAGGTTGGAGATGCTGCGGTCGGTGATGGCCACCTTGAAGCGGGTCGTCTGGGTGATGATCCAGTTGGTCATGTATCCGCCGTAGCTCCCCCCGGTCACGGCCAAGCGCCGGCCGTCGATCCAGGGAAAGCGCTTGAGGGCAGCATCCACCCCAGCCATGAGGTCCCGGTAGTCCCTGCCGCCCCAATCCCCCAGGCAGGCCTGGGTAAAAGCCTCTCCGTATCCTACGGACCCTCTCGGGTTGATATAGAGCACGCCCCAACCCTCGGCAGCATAAAGCTGAAATTCGTGGAAGAAAGCTTCCCCGAAGGCAGTGTGGGGCCCGCCGTGGATGCTGAGAACCAGAGGGTACTTCTTCCCCTCTTCCC
This sequence comes from Bacillota bacterium, assembly GCA_029960865.1. Taxonomy (GTDB): domain Bacteria; phylum Bacillota; class Sulfobacillia; order RBS10-35; family RBS10-35; genus RBS10-35. Next base: position 2,474 of record JASBVX010000075.1, read on the forward strand.
TTCCCAGCGGCTCCATGATCCAGGCTTCCAGGGTGACCTTATCCCTTTCGTAGGTGAACTTCATGGGACGGGAGAGATCCAACTGGGAGAAAAGCTCCCGGTGGGTGAAGGTGCGCTGGCGAGGCGACCCGCCCATGGTCTGGACGTAGAGATCCCCCGGGCTCAGGGCGTCGGCGCCCACATAGGCCCACACCTGCCCATCCTGGGAGAAGCTGAAGGAGGTCAGGGTGGGCGTCTCATCGGGGGTCAGGCGGGTAAGGGTTCCCTCGGCCACATCCAGGGCGAAAAGGGGATTGGTGCCCCCAACGGTGAAGGAGACGAAGACCTGCTTCTCGTCCCGGCTCCAAAGAGGCCGCAAAGATCCCTGATCCCAGCGGGCATCGGCGCCTGCCGGCCCCGAGATGGAGAGGTCCAGGCCTTCTCCCAAGCGGCGGGGCTTTCCCGAGGGAAACTCCACGACAAAGAGGCTGGTGTTGGCCACCATGTCCCCCTGCTCGTGACCGGTATAGAGAAGGTACTGACCCGAGGGGGAGAAAAGGGGCGCAAAGGCCGGCCCCAGACCCGAGCTGATGCGCCAGGGCTCTTGAATGGCTTCGTCGTCTCCCTCGGGGTTCTCCGGCACGGGAACGGCGTAAACATCGGGCCAGCTCTCCGGTTCTTCCCCCCGCATGTTGACGGAGAACGCCAGCCAGCGTCCGTCGGGAGAAAAGGCGGGCGATTGGACGTCGAAGTCGCCCCGGGTGAGGCGGACCTTCCGTCCCGTTTCCACGTGGAGGAGGTAGAGGTGACGGCGCCGCTCGGGTTCCAGAAGGCCTACCCCGTTGAACTTGTAGCGCAGGCGGTCGATCCAGCGGGCGTCGGGCTTGGGCTTGACCGCAGCCTCCCCGGGTTCTCCCTCGTCTTCTTTCTTCTCGGGATCCCTCAGCACCACCGCCATCCACTGGCCATCGGGAGAAAAGACAGCCTCCCCCACCCCTTCCTCTTCGCTGGTGAGGGGCCTGGCTTCACCACCGGCCAGGCTCAGGAGATACAGGCGAGGTTTGCCGCTGCGGTTGCTGTGGAAGGAAAGGCTGCGGCTGTCGGGGGACCAGCGGGGCGACGTTTCCAGGGTCAAACCTTCTGGTGCCTTTCCCCAGGTGAGGCGGCGAGGCGCCTCCTCTCCTTCCGTCTCCAGAAGCCAGAGGCTGGATTCATAGCCGTTCTTCTCGGCGTTGACGCGGGTCTCCACGTAGGCCACATAGCGCCCGTCGGGAGAAACCTGGGGATCGCCCACCCAAACCATCTGGAAGAGATCTTCCGGTGTGATCTTTCTCGGCAAAGGATCCACTCCTTCCATCGTTCCCTGATTTTTTCTTTCGCGAGGCGAAGGAATTTTCCCTGCGGAAAAAGAAGTAGGATTGCATGAACGAGAACAGGTCCTCTTCCGCCCTCGAAGCCCTCCGCTACCCCAACTTTCGCTACCTGTGGTTCGGACTCCTGGTGGCCAACACCGGTGCCTGGATGCAAATCGTAGCCCAAGGGTGGCTCATCTATGATCTCACCGGATCGGCCCTTTACCTGGGAAGCGTGGGTCTGGCCCGGGCCATCCCTATGCTGACCCTCTCCCTGGTGGGAGGCGCCGTTTCCGACCGCATGGACCGCCGCCGCCTTTTGTACGTCACCAACATCCTCACCGGATGTCTCGCCTTTCTTTTGGGGCTGGACATCCACCTAGGGACTGTTCAACCGTGGCATGTGCTCCTCATCGCCTTTTTGAGCTCCTCGGTCTTGGCCTTCGATCAGCCCACCCGCCAAGCCTTGGTGCCTTCCCTGGTGCCCCGCTCCGTCCTCCTGAACGCCATCGCCCTGAATTCCATCACCTTCAACGGGGCAGCCGTCCTGGGCCCCAGCCTGGCGGGCCTGCTGGTGCCTTTGATCGGCCTGGAAGGAAACTTTTTCATCAATTCAGTGGGCTACTTGGCCGTCATCTACGCCCTTTATCGCATGAAGCTTCCCCCCTACCGGTCGCGGACCTCGGAGGGAGCGAGGCCGTCGGTCCTGGACGATATCCGTCAAGGCCTCTCCTATGTAACCCGGCACAAAGTGCTGCTGGCCTTGGTCCTTTCGGGAGCAGGCTTGAGCTTTTTCGCCCGCTCCAGCATCGTCCTCTTTCCCATCTTTGCAGGAGATGTCCTGCAAGCAGGGGTCAAAGGCCTGGGGTATCTCATGTCCGCCAATGGGGTGGGCACGGTTCTGGGAGGAATCATCCTGGCCAATCTCAAGGACTTTCGCCACAAAGGACTGCTGGTGGTAACGGCCATCATCCTCCAGGCTATCCTCCTGGCCCTTTTTGGGATGAGCACCCAGCTCTGGAGCAGCCTTGCCCTCCTCACCGGTTTCGGAGCTGCTTCCATCCTGGCCGCCTCCACCATCAACACCCTTTTGCAGCTTTCCACCGGGGAAGCCATGAGGGGACGGGTCATGAGCCTTTTTACCCTCTCCATGCTGGGCATGACGCCCCTGGGGCAGATGCCCCTGGGTACCCTAGCGGACGCCTTGGGTCCGGGGTATGCCGTCATGGTGGGAGCCCTCTGCTCTCTCGGGGTGCTCCTTTTGGCCCTTTCCATTGAGCCGGGGCTGCGGAAAGTCCCTTAGACCTCCACCAACTCTTCCCGGAACTTCTCCACCCGGTCCCAGAGGATCTGGTACCCCATGCCGGGCCTATCGGAGAGCTCCAGGGTCCCGCCGGGCTGCAAGCGGATCTCCGGTGACACGATATCTTCCGCCCAATAGCGATCGCTCCCCGAGGTGTCCCCGGGGAGGGTGAAACCCGGGAGGCTGGTGATGGCCATGTTGTGGGCGCGACCGACTCCCGATTCCAGCATTCCTCCGCACCAGACGGGAATTCCCGCATCAAGGGACACCTGTTGAAGCGCCTTGGCCCTGGAAAGGCCGCCCACTCTTCCGACTTTGATGTTGATGATGCGGCAGGCATCCAGGGAGAAGGCTTTCTCCGCATCTTCCGCGGAGTGGATGCTCTCGTCCAGGCAGATGGGGGTCTTGAGCTCCTTCTGGAGCCGGGCGTGCCAGATGATGTCATCGTAAGAAAGGGGCTGTTCGATCATCATCAGATCGAATTCGTCTAGCTTTTTGAGGTGCTCGACGTCGGCAAGGCAATAAGCGGAGTTGGCGTCCACCATTAACGGGACCTGGGGCAACGCTTTCCGGACGGCCGCCACGAACTCCAGGTCGTGGCCCGGTTCGATCTTCAGCTTGATGCGCCGGTACCCTTCCTCCACATAGCGGGAGACCACCTCTACCAGGGCCTCAGGCGAAGGCTGGATACCGACGGAAACCCCTACCGGAATGGGCTTCTTCTCGCCCCCCAGAGCCTTCCAGAGGGGAAGGCCTTGGGACCGGGACCACGCTTCCCAGAGGGCGCTTTCCAGGCCCGACTTGGCCATGTAGTGACGGCGGATGAAATCCAGCTGAGGGTAAATCTCATCAGGATGGGAGAACTCCATGCCCTTGAGGGCGGGAATGAGATAGTCCTGGAGGATCAGGAGGCTCCCTTTGACCCATTCCTCGTTGTAGAGGGGATCTTCCATGGCCACCACTTCCGCATATCCAGGGCCTTCATCGGTGAGGGCTTCCACCAGGATGAACCGGCGGTCCCGTTCCACCCCAAAACTGGTCTTGAAGGGGGATTTCAGCGGCATCCGTAGGACGTGGAGGCGACAGGCTTCCAGCTTCATAAGGCGTCTCCTTTCCTGCCCGGCACCAGGAGGTAGCGGGCTTTCCCTTCCTCAGGCAATCGCTCCACATGGACCGCCGTCCATCCTTGAGAGAAGGCATAGCTGAAAGCGGCGGCGCTGGCCCGCCGCCAGGCGATCGCCAGGGAGAAGTCCTTTTCCTTTAGGGTCAAAAAGTCCCAGGGGACTTCGATGTGGGCGGTGCCTTTCGCCAGGCCGAAGATAGCTTCCTCTCGGCGCCAGGGGGGAGATGGTTTCTTCAGCCGATGGATGGCCCCATCATCGCTCCAGGGCATGGAGAGAGCCCGGCGGCCTTGCGGCGAAGCCTCCACCTCCGGGTGGAGGCGAGGGCGGGGAAGGAGGGGATCGGAGGAAGCCTGCGCCTCGAGAAAAAGAGGCCCTTGGAGCGCAGCGGGAAAGGTCTCCGGGCGGTCCCAAGGGTCTTCTTCCTCGATCCACCATTCGCAGAGAAAACGATCGGTGGGCAGACCCGCATTCAAGGGATCATCCATGGGGCCATAGTGGTTGGGAAGGAACGTGCGGGCCATGGCCTTCAAGTAGACCAGGTTGAAGTAGGCATTTTTGGCCATCAAGGGATCGAAGGTCCAGGTGATGAGGGGAAAA
>JASBVX010000076.1 GCA_029960865.1 Bacillota bacterium
TGACTTTGCCCTGCGCCAGGGCCTGGAGATCCCCGTGGTGATTGCCCCCGCGGAAGGAGAAAGACCCGATCTCACCGAGGGGGCCTTCACTGACGACGGCATCCTGGTGGATTCGGGCCCGTTTACCGGCATCACCTCTGCGGAGGCCAGGGAAGTCATCTTGAAAGAGCTGGAGAAGAAAGGGCTGGGAGAAGCGTCCGTCCAGTATCGCCTGCGGGACTGGCTCATCAGCCGGCAGCGCTACTGGGGAACCCCCATTCCTATCGTGTACTGCGATCAGTGCGGAACGGTGCCTGTGCCGGAAGAGGACCTGCCGGTCCTTCTCCCCGACGATGTCAACTTTCTTCCTACCGGGGAATCCCCTCTGAAGTTCCACGAGGGCTTTCTCAACACCACCTGTCCCCAGTGCGGCGGGCCCGCCCGGCGGGAGACCGACACCATGGACACCTTTGTCGATTCCTCGTGGTACTGGTACCGCTACCTTTCGCCCCACCTGGAGGAGGCTCCCTTCGCTCATGAGCTGGCCAAAAAGTGGACACCCCCCGACCTCTATACGGGGGGCGTGGAGCATGCGGTGATGCACCTCCTCTACTCTCGCTTCTTCACCAAGGTTTTGCGGGATCTGGGGCTGGTGGACCACGACGAACCCTTCCCCCGGCTCTTCAACCAGGGGATCGTCCTGGGGCCCGATGGGCGGCGCATGAGTAAATCCAGGGGCAACGTTATCAATCCCGATGAGCTGGTGGCCCAATACGGGGCCGATGTGGTGCGGGGCTACCTCATGTTCATGCGCCCCTGGGACCAGGGGGGGCCCTGGCAGTACGGGGGCATCGACGGGGTGCAGGGCTTTCTCCAGCGCTTCTGGAGGGCGGTCGTGGGGGAGGAAGGAGATCCGATCCCCCCTGAAGGGGGCGCTTCCCCCGAAAGAGAGCTGGAGCTGCGGCGCCTCGTACACCGGACCATCCGGCGGGTTACCGACGACATGGAAAAGATGCAGTTCAACACGGCCCTGGCAGCCCAGATGGAAATGGCCCGCTCCCTCTACCATGCCCGCTACGATGGCCTTTATGGCACCCAGGCCTGGGAGGAAGCCACCCGCACAGCCTGCCTTTTGCTGGCTCCCTTTTGCCCCTACATGGCGGAAGAAGCCTGGCACCGGCTGGGGGGCACCGAAAGCGTCCATGCCCAGGCGTGGCCCCAGGCCGACGAGGCCCTCTTGGCTGAAGAGCTCATTACCATCGTCATTCAAATCAACGGCAGAGTGCGGGACCGGATCCAGGTGCGAAAGGATCTTTCCCGAGAAGAGCTGGAGAAGGTGGCAAGGGAACATCCCAAAGTGAAAGAAGTCTTCAACGGGCAAGGGCCGCGGAAAGTCATCGTGGTGCCCGACCGCCTGGTGAATTTCGTCCTCTAGGCAGGAGGAAAAATCTGGCAACAAGTAGAAACGCCCCATGGGGAGGAAGACCATGGGGCGCAGCTTTTCCTTGGCCATCTTAGGGGTCTTTCTTTTGGGCTGGATCACCTATCAGCTCTGGCCGCGGGCCCAGTGGCTTCCCGAAAGGTGGCCGGAGGAACCTACCCTTGAAGAGCCGGGGGAAACCCTTCCGGAACCCCAGGATTGGGCCCCTTTTCCCTACCGCAGGGGCGCTCCCTTACCCCCTGGCGCCCTCGTCGTGGATGTCCAGGGGGAAGTGGATCGGCCGGGAGTCTATGTTCTCCCCCCCGGTTCCCGCTGGGCCGACGCCCTGGAAGCGGCGGGGGGCATCACGGAGAAGGGGGAAAGGGCCTCCCTCAACCAGGCCCTTCCTCTGCGGGACGGCGACCTGATTTGGGTCCCTGCCAAGGGAGAAGGGGGACCTCCCCCTGTAGGGGGCCCCGGAGCGAAAGTCAACCTGAACCGGGCCAGCGAGGCGGAGCTCCAGACCCTCCCCCACATCGGGCCCGTGCGGGCTGCCCGCATCGTGGGGGAAAGGGAAGGGAAAGGGCCTTTCAAGAGCCTGGAGGATTTTGCCCGCCGGGTATCGGGGATCGGTCCCAAGATCCTCGAAGAGCTGCGGTCCCTGGTGGAGGTGCCCTGAGGTATACTGGGGAGCAAAGGGGGCTCCCGCATGGAAGTCCGGGCCATTACGCCAAGAGGTTACTGTTACGGAGTGGTGGATGCCATGACCCTCGCCCAGCGGGTGGCCATGGATAAAAACGTACCGCGCCCCATCTACATCCTGGGGATGATCGTCCACAACCGCCACGTGGTGGAGTGGCTGGAGCAAGAGGGGATCATCAACCTAGACGGCCCCGACCGTTTGCGCCTTCTGGATCAGGTGGACCACGGGACGGTGATCTTCACCGCCCACGGAGTTTCTCCCCAGGTGAAGGAAAGAGCCCGGGCCAAGGGGCTCACCGTTTTCGACGCCACCTGCCCCGATGTCACCCGCACCCATCGGGTGATCGAGGAGAAAGTGGCCCAGGGTTACGAGATCATCTACATCGGGAAGAAGGGCCATCCGGAACCCGAGGGAGCCATGGGCCAGGCTCCGGGGAAGGTTCACCTGGTGGAGACAGAGGAAGATCTGAGGGGTCCTTCCCTTCAGGCGGAGAAGCTGGCCCTGGTGACCCAGACGACCCTCAGCCAGTGGGATACGGAAGATCTGGTGGCCAAGGTCCAGGAGCGCTACCCCCAGGTAGAGGTCTACAACGAGATTTGCCTGGCCACCCAGCTGCGGCAACAGGCGGCGGTGGAGCAGGGGAAAGACTGCGATGTGGTCATCGTGGTGGGGGATGCCCGGAGCAACAACTCCAACCGCCTGGTGCAGGTGGTGCAGGAGCAGGCCGGGCGCCCGGCTTACCTGGTGGATAACGTGACGGAGATCCGCCCCGAGTGGCTGGAAGGGGCCCGCCGCGTGGGAGTCACCGCCGGTTCGTCCACCCCCAGCCAGATTGTTAAGGAGGTGCTGGATTACCTCCGCAGCTACGATCCGGAGGCACCCCAGCCGGCCCACAGCATGCTGGAAAAGGGTCCCATCCAGATCATCCCCCGCCCTAAAAGCTAGCAGGAAATAACTGGTAACAGGTCGAACCAGCCATGGCATGAGGGTCATGGCTGCGGCCCTTTTGGCTTGGTCTGCCGTCTGGCTTGGCCTTCACAGCGCCAGGCCTCCTGCCCACCTGGCCCACCATCCTTTGCGCCCGTGGCTGGAAGCCTTGGCCCCCTTTCAAGGCCATCTGGAGCTCCTTTCCTACGTCTTCCTGGCCCTCACCCTGGGAATCAGGCCGTGGGAAAGACGGAGGTTCCAGGTCCCTTGGCTAGGGGCTCTTTTCCTGATCCTCGCCTATCTCACCCGGACCCTCGCCATGGAAGCGGCTGTGACGGCTCTTCCGCCATCGCCCTGGGTGGGCTGGGTGAAGGAAGTGGCTTCCCAGGCTGAAAAACAGCGGGTCCTTCTGGTGGTGGCCCTCCCCGAAAAGGGACCCTCCCTTCTCCTGACGGTGAAGGGCCATCCCTTGGAGGTGGGCGATTGGGTGCAGGTGGAAGGGACCCTTCGCCTCCTCCCTCCGGCCCGCAACCCCGGTTCCTTCGATGCCCGCACCTATTGGCGGGCCCGGGGCGCCGCCTTTGAGGTGGAGGCGCCTATCTGGACCCTCCTTTCTTCAGACAAGGTTTCCTGGCGCAAAGATGTCTATCGTCTGCGGATGAAACTAGCGAACCTTCTGGCCTCCCACATGGAGAGAGGCCCCCTGGCCCTCTCCAAGAGCCTTCTCCTGGGGATCCGGGAGGAAGTGGTCCCAGGGGCCCAGCTGGATTTCCGCTTCGCCGGCATGGGTCATGCCTTGGCCGTCAGCGGCATGCACGTCAATCTTCTCCTGGCCATGGTGAGCGCCCTGGGCTGGGGTCGCTTCCGGAGCTTGGCCCTCTCCCTCCCCGCCGTCCTTCTTTACATACTCCTGGCCGGGGCTCCCCCTTCGGCGGTGCGGGCCGGTCTCATGCTGGCGGTGGGGGGAGGAGCCTTTCTCCTGGGGCGGCGCCGGGATGCATGGCTGGGTTTGGGGCTGGCGGCCCTCTTGCTCCTCTGGGCCTCTCCCGGCCTGGCCCTGGATGGGGGATTTCTCCTTTCCTTTTCCGCCACCGCTGGGATTCTATCCTTGCGCAGGGTTCTACCCGGGACCTGGGGTCTCTTGGGTGGAGAGGGGATGGGCCAGGGATTGGCGGTGGGAGCCGGCGCCTTTCTGGGTTCCCTTTTGCCATCTCTCTGGCTCTTTGGCTGGGTGCCCCTTTGGTCTCCCCTGGTGGGGTTTCTTCTTTTGCCCCTGGTGGCTGTGGCCCTGGGTCTCCTCATGGTAGGGACGATCCTGGTGGCCCTGGGTCTTCCGGGTTGGGTCCTTCAACCGGCCCTTTGGGTCTGGGAAGGTTTTCTGGGGAGCGTCACCTTTTTTGGCAGGGTGGGGGAAGCCCTCTGGTTCTTTCCGGCCCTTTACCTTCTGCCTCTTTTGGCCTTCTTTTTCTGGATGCTGCGCCGCTGGCAAAGAGAAACCCTTTGGGGTGCGGTGATCCTCGTCATTTTCCTTCTGGGCTGGAAAACCCTAACCCCCGCCTATCTCGAGGTGGACATCCTGGATGTGGGCCAAGGGGATGGCATCGTCCTCATCTTTCCAGGGGGTCAAACGGCGGTGGTGGATGGAGGACCCCTCAGGCTGCAGGAGCGACCTTCGCCCGAGGAGCGTTTGGGCGCGGTAGGGGAGTTCCTCCTTTACCGGGGAATCCGGCGGGTGGATCTTTTGATCCTGACCCACCCCGATGCCGATCACCTGCAGGGGCTGGTTCCCCTTTTGGAAAGGTGGCCGGTAGGAAAGGTCGTCATTTCCCAGGAAGGGGCAGGCGTCTTGAGCTGGGAGCGGTTCGAAAGGGCTCTTGAGGCCCGCTCCATTCCCGTGGTGAGGGCGACACGAGGCCAGCTCCTCCGTCTAGGCCCAGCGACCCTGGCCGTTCTCCACCCAGGGCCCCTCTTCTCTACCCCTCACCCCGACAACGATTACGGCATCACGTTGCGGGTGAGCTACGGAGGGGTCTCCTTTCTTCTCACGGCGGATATCGAAGAGCCGGCGGAAGCGGATCTTGTGGCGGGAGGCGTTTGCCTCGAAAGCACCATCTTGAAAGTGCCCCATCACGGCAGCCGCACCTCGTCTTCACCGGCTTTCCTGGAAGCCAGCCGGCCCTTGTTGGCGGCTGTTTCGGTGGGGCGCCACAATCGGTATGGTCATCCTTACCCGGAGGTGGTGGCACGATACGGGGAGTATGGGATTCCCCTCTGGCGCACCGATGAAGGAGGGGCCATCCGCTTCCGCACCGATGGGCGTTTCCTGTATGCTGCCCGTGGTGCCGGGAAATGGCTTTTTCTCACGGAAAGGAGAAGGGACGCCTGTGGCGAATGGGGGCAACATGAAGCCGGAGCAGCGCCAGAAATGGCTGGATATTCTCGTGGGTTTGACCACCATCCTTGCGGCCATCCTTTTGCTGGCGATCGTTTACTTTGCGCTTAGCCACGTCCGGCGTACCGTCCTGGTGGTCCTTCTGGCGGGAGTTTTGGCCATTCTCTTGAACCCCATGGTGGTTCGCCTCGAGCGGCGGATGAAGCGCTCTCTGGCGGTGGCCATCGTGGTGGTGGGGACGTTGGCGGTCCTCTCAGGGCTGGCCTTTGTCCTGATTACGCCCCTCATAGCCCAGACCCAGCAACTGATCAAGAACATTCCCGAATATCTGGCCCAGGCGGAAGCGGCCGCGCCTTACTGGCAGGATTTGGCGGCCCAGTATGGGCTGCATGTGGATCTACAGACCTTTTGGGCCAACGTCATTCCCCGGGTGGAGCAAAGCGGCACCAAGATCCTCAACAGCCTGGTGGGCATCGTGACAGGGATCGGTAATGCCGTCGTGGTCACTGTTCTGGTGGCGGTCCTGGCGGTGTACTTCCTCCTGGACAGCCCCCGTTTGGTGAGGGGGCTCAGGCGGTGGCTTCCTGCCGGAACGCTGGAAGGCTTCGATCGTTCCCGGGCCATCATCTCGGAGAAGATGGTCTCCTACGTCCGGGCTCAGCTCCTCCTGGCGGCCATCATCGGGCTGCTGGCAGGAGTGGGTAGCTCCCTTTTGGGCCTTCCCTATTCAGTTCTCTTGGGGATGGTGGCGGGCTTTTTCGAGCTTATCCCCATGGCGGGCCCTGTCATCGGAGCCATCCCCGCCGTGATTTTGGGTCTCACCATCTCCTGGACCAAGGCCCTCTGGGTGGCCCTCTACTATGTGGCCATCAACCAGCTGGAGAACCACCTGCTGGTGCCCAAGATCTCCGGCGATTCCGTGGGCTTGCGGCCTGCCCTGGCCGTCATCGCCCTCTTCGCCGGCTTTGAGCTGGCAGGCATCCTGGGAGCTCTCTTTGCTGTTCCCCTGGTGGGGATCCTGGGAGCCATTCTCTCGGCCCTATGGGGGCCTAAGGAGGCGAAGCGCCGGTGAGATCCCTTCTTCCCTACGAAGAGGCGGTGGCAGGGATCCGGGAGGGAAAGGTGGCCCCCCTCTATGTCCTGGCGGGCCCCTTGTGGCTGCCGGTGCGCGCCATCAAGGAGGCGCTCCTGGAGGGCCTGCCGGAAGAAAGCCGATCCCTGGTGTGGTTCCGGCTGGGAGAGGGCGCCCCATGGCAGGAAGCGGAAGAAGCGTTGCGCATGCCTTCCTTTTCGGGAGAGAAACGATGCGTC
>JASBVX010000077.1 GCA_029960865.1 Bacillota bacterium
AGGGGGAAGAAGAGTGAACCTGGTTCCTGGGGCAGAGATAACCTGGCAGTGTACCGTAACCCGTGACATGATCGCCCGCTATGCCCAGGCCTCGGGAGATCACAACCCGATCCACCTCGATGACGAGGCCGCCCGCAGGGCGGGCCTGCCGGGGGTGGTGGCCCATGGCTTATGGACGCTAGGGGCCTTGGGAGACGGCCTTTTACGGTGGGTGGGAGACCCGGCTCGGGTGGTGGAACTTTTCGGCCGCTTCAGCCAGCCTGTCCGCCCTGGCGATACCCTCCTCTTCACTCTGCGGGTGACCGGTCAAGAGACCAGGCCTGAGCTTCCCCTCCCCTTGTGGAAGGTAGAAGGGGAAGTGAAGAATCAGGCGGGGGAAACAGTCCTGGCGAAAGCGGGAGCCTTATTGAGGGGAGAAGCCTTATGACCCTGGCTCGCCTCTGGCCCGCCGCACCCCTGTTCCCCGGAACTGCTCCTGATGATGAAGCCTTCCTTGCCCGCCGGGAATACCTCCAAACCTTGTGGCCCTCCCTTTTGCGCCGCTCGGCCCATCACCGGGAGCGCCTGGCCGGGGCGCTGGTCGCCTACCAGAAAAAGATCGGCGGGGGAAAGAAAGCCCAAGAGGCAGCTCAAGCCCTGGCCGATCCCGGCACCTTGGCGGTGGTGACCGGGCAGCAGATCGGCCTTTTCACCGGTCCGGCCTACACTGTCTACAAAGCCCTGACGGCCATCCTCTGGGCCCAGCGCCTGGAAGATGCTCTCGGGCAGAGGGTGGTGCCCGTTTTTTGGATCGCGACGGAAGACCACGATTACCAAGAGGCAACCCGGGTCAGCGGCTGGAATCCCGAGAGAGGCTTGGAGCGTTTCGGCCTTCCCCCCGGACCCCTTCTCCGCTCCGTAGGCCGGCTCCCCATTCCTCCGGCGGCGGCAGAGGAAGTGGGCCGCTTCCTGGAGGCGGCGCCCCACGGGGGAGACTGGCTGGAAGGTTTTCTCCGGGATACGCTTCAGGCTTCCCGGGATTTGGGAGAGTGGTTTGCCCGCCAGATGGCCCTTCTTTTCGGGGGCGAGCCCCTCGTGTTCCTCGACCCCATGGACCCTTCGCTGAGGACCCTGGGCGCTCCGGCCCTGGCCCATCTCATGGAGGCCTGGCAAGAGGTGGGGTCTGGTCTTCTGGAGACCACCGCAAGGATCCGAGAGGCGGGGGAAGAGCCTCAGCTCCTCATCGATCCCCAGAGCCTTCAGCTCTTTCGCTATCACCAGGGAAGGCGCCTACTCCTTCTCAGGGACGGGGACAAAACCTTTACCCGCAAAGGCGAGTGGGAGCTCCCCCTGGGATCCCTTCCGGAAAAGATACTGGAAGAACCGCAAAATTTCAGCCCCGCGGCCGCTTTGAGGCCCCTTCTCCAGGACTGGCTGTTGCCCACTCTGGGCCAGGTGGCAGGCCCCGGGGAGCTCCGCTACCTTCCCCAGCTGGAAGGCGCCTTTGCGGCCGCGGGCTGGGCCCGGGCCTTGGCCGTGCCCCGTCTCAGCTTCACCCTCCTCTGGCCCCAGTGGGAAGAAAAGGCTCAGGAATGGGGCCTGGATCTGAACCGGCTGGAGAGCTGGCACCAGGTGCGGCAACAATGGGAAGAAAACCTCCTTGCCCGCCGTCCTTATCCCATTGACCCTGCCTTTGTCCACGTCAGGGCCGCTCTGGAAACCCTTTACCGGCGCTTGGGAGAAGACCTGGCAGGCCTGGGGGAAGGCTATGCCCGGGTCCTGCAGGAAAACCAGAGCCGGGTTCTCCATCAGATCGGCTACCTCGAAGAAAAGGCCCATCAGCACCTGCGCCGCCTCTACCGCCAGGAATACCGGGCATGGCAAAGGTGGATGGAGGCCCTGTGGCCCCAGGGCAAACCCCAGGAAAGGGTCTACAGCTTCCTCGCCCTTATGGGCCCCTTTGGCCCCGAAGGGATCGAAGCTTTCTTTCGGGCTGCCCACCTGGAGCATCCTCACCAGTGGGTCCTTGTGCAAAAGAAAGTCCCCTGCGTATAACCAGCCTTCCTGGATTGGCAGAAAAGGAGGATTTTTGCCGTTGCACAGAGAAAAGGGCGGTTCAATGATGGCCAAGATTCATGGAGAGGTGGAATGGGATGGGCAGGCATAGAGGCAAGTGGGCAGTTCTTTTCGTGTCGGTGCTTCTTCTTGTGGCAGCCTGCGGGGGAGGAAGCGGCGGGGCCAGCGCCGACACCATCAAGATCGGGGTGCCGGTCCCTCTGACGGGGGACTACGCCTCCGCCGGCGAAGCCATCCTCAACGCCGCCAAGCTGGCGGCCCAAGAGATCAACGATCAGGGGGGCCTTCTCGGGAAGAAGGTGGAGGTCATCGGCCAGGATGACCAGTGCGATTCCCAAGTGGGGGTCCAGGCGGCGCAAAAACTCATCAGCCAGGGGATCGTGGCGGCGGTGGGCGGGTACTGCTCCAGCGCCTCCATTCCTGAGGCAGGGGAGTTCGCCAAGAAGGACATCCCCTTCCTTTTGGACGCTTCTACCAACCCGGTGCTGACCGAAAAAAACCCTGGGACGGTCTTCCGGATCTGCGGCCGGGATGATGAACAGGGCCCTGTGGCCATGAGCTTCATGAAGGATGTCCTCAAGGCCCAGACGGTGGGCATCATTCACGACAACACCACCTATGCCAAAGGCCTGGCGGAAGCCGCCCGGGATGCGGCGGAAAGCCTGGGGATGACGGTGGTCCTTTTTACCACCATCACGCCCGGTGAGAAAGACTTCAGCTCCACCGTGACCGCGGTCAAGCGGGCCGATCCCGATGCCCTCTACTTCACGGGTTACCATGCCGAGGGCGGCCTTTTGGTGAAGCAGGCGTGGGAAATGGGGCTGCGGGCTGCCCTGGTGGTCAGCGATGCCAACCAGGATCCCACCTTCCTGCAGACGGCCGGCAGTGCCGCCAACGGGGTCTATGTCACCACAGCGCCCCTGGCGGAATTCATCCCTGCTGCCCAGGGTTTCGTACAGAAGTACAAGGACACGTTCAAGGCCCCGCCTGGCGGGTTTTCGGTGTATGAGTACGATGCCATGCACGTGCTTTTAGATGCCATCAAGCGGGCCAACTCGACTGATCCCAAAGCCATCGTGACCGCGTTGAAGGAGACCAAGGACTTTCCGGGCATCACGGGGAACATCACCTTCAACACCCAGGGGGACCGCAGCGACAAGCTCTACATGGTGGCGGTGGCGGAAAATGGCCAGTTTCAGCCCTATATGCGCATCGTGAACGGTCAGTGGCAAAAGGTGCAGTGACGGAGCCCACCCTGAAGCAGGCTTTAAGCCTGCTTCAGGGTTTCTTTATGGCTGGTTTATTTTGAGGAGGCGGCCATGGTTTACTGGCAGGATGTCGTGCAGTTTGCCATCAACGGCCTGACGGTGGGGAGCTTCTACGCGTTGGTGGCCCTGGGTTACACCATGATCTACGGGATCATCCGGCTTATCAACTTCGCCCATGGGGAGATCTTCACCACCGGGGCCTATGCCGGCTGGCTGATCCTGACGGCCCTTTTGGGAGGTTTCCTCCCTCCTTACGTCGGGATCGCCGTGGCCCTTCTCCTGGCCATGCCCTTGACGGGCCTTTTGGGGGTGGGCTTGGCCCGGGTGGCGTACCTTCCCCTTTTGAAAGCGCCCCGCCTCACCATCCTCATCACGGCTCTAGGGGCATCCATCGCCCTGCAGAATTTCTTCAAAGTGGCTTTTGGCGCCGGGTTCAAGACCTACCCCCATCTTTTAGGGCGCCTTACCTGGACATTTGGGGGGATCCAGCTGAAGGCGGAGCAGCTGGTCTTTTTCCTCTTGAGTCTGGCCCTTATGGCCCTTCTCAACGCTTTCATCTTTCGCACCCCGCTGGGGATGGCCATGCGGGCCCTGGCCCTGGACCAGGATGCCGCCCGCCTGATGGGGATCCCCGTGGAACGGGTGATCCTTTTCACCTTCTTCGTTGCCGGCGGCTTGGCGGCGGCGGCGGGCGTCATGTATGGCATGTACTACACCCAGATCAGCTTTTTCATGGGGTTCCTCCTGGGTCTACGGGCCTTCACAGCCGCCGTTCTGGGAGGAATCGGGAACATTCCCGGTGCCGTCTTAGGGGGCTTTTTGATCGGCATCCTGGAAGCGTTCGCCAGCGGCTACCTGGGAGGCCAGTGGAAAGATGTGGTGGTTTTTGCCGTCTTGATCGTGGTGCTCACCTTCAGGCCCCAGGGTATCTTGGGGGAACGGGTGGTCGAGCGCATGTGAAAGTCTTTCTGGAACGCTGGCTTGTGCCGCTCATATTGCTGGTGGCCATCGCGGTGCCGCCCTTTCTCTCCCTGTACCCTCTGGGAGTCATCATCGGAATCCTGACCTTTGCCATTTTGGGGCTGGGCCTCAACATCGTGGTGGGGTACGCCGGCCTTTTGGATCTAGGCTATGCCGCCTTCTTCGCCATCGGGGCCTATACCACAGCCCTCCTCATGGTGAAGGCCGAGGCATCCTTCTGGGCTGCTTTGCCGGTGGCTCTCTTCCTGGCGGGGGTGGCGGGCGTCCTTTTGGGTTACCCGGTCCTGCGCCTGCGGAGCGATTACCTGGCCATCGTAACCCTGGGCTTTGGCGAGATCGTCCGCATCACCGTCACCAATTTGGATTTCACGGGGGGGCCCGAAGGGATCCTGGGTATTCCCCGCCCCTCCCTCTTCGGTTTTCGCCTCGATAGCGACCTCTCCATGTATTACCTGGCCCTGGCCCTGGTCCTGATCGCCCTCTACTTTTCCCGCCAGCTGGCCTTTTCTCGCCTAGGGAGAGCCTGGCTCAGCCTGAGGGAAGATGAGCTGGCGGCGGAGCCGGTGGGGGTGCCGGTTCTCAGGGTCAAGCTCATGGCTTTTGTCATGGGGGCCATCTGGGGCGGACTGGCGGGAGCCTTCTTCGCCGTACGGGTGGGGGTCATCAATCCCACCAGCTTTGTCTTCATGCAGTCGGTCCTGGTGCTCATGGTGGTGGTCATCGGGGGTATGGGGAGCCTTCCCGGGGTTCTTCTGGGAGCGGCCGCGGTGGTGGGTCTGCCGGAGCTGCTCCGCTCCCTGCAAGACTGGCGCTTCCTGATCTTCGGCATCGCCCTCATCGCCATGATGCTGCTGCTCCCGGAAGGGCTCTGGCCGGCCCCCCGCAGAAGGCCTCATCCCGCCCTCTTCGCCGCCGCTCTCGAGGAAGCTCCCCGCCAGTGGGAAAGGATCCAAAGAGAGCTGAAGGGGAGGCCGCAAGAAACCGGAAAGCCCCTTTTGGTGGTGGAGGACCTAGCCCACCGGTTCGGCGGCCTCAAAGCGGTGCAAGGGGTTGATTTCGTGGTCCCCGAGGGCCAGATCGTCAGCATGATCGGACCTAATGGAGCCGGGAAGACGACTGTCTTCAACACCCTCTCGGGAGTGCTGAAGCCCCAGGAAGGGCACATCCTTTTTGCAGGCCAGGATATCAAAGGGCTGCGGCCCCATCGCGTTGCGCACCTGGGCATGACCCGGACCTTTCAAGGGATCCGGCTCTTCGGGTCTCTCGAAGCCTATGAGAACGTCCTATTGGGTCTATACCCCAGGCAAAAGGCCCGGGTGATCGAAAGCCTACTCCACACCCCGGCCCAGCAGCAGGAAGAGCGGGAGAGTCTCAAGGAAGCCCTGGCCTGGCTCCACTTTGTGGGGCTGGGAGACAAGGCGGGCTATCTCGCCCGGGAGCTCTCGTACGGGGATCAGCGGCGGCTGGAGCTGGCTCGCGCCCTGGCGGCCCGCCCCCGGCTGCTTCTCCTGGATGAGCCGGCGGCAGGCATGAACCCTGCTGAAAAGGAGGGATTCCTCACCCTCTTGGAAAAGATCCGGGAGCTGGGCATCACCGTCTTCTTAATCGAGCACGACATGTCCCTGGTGATGGGGGTATCGGATCAGGTGCTGGTCCTGGATCAAGGGCGACTCATCGCTCAGGGGACCCCTGCCCAGGTCCAGGCCGATCCCCGGGTGATCGATGCCTATCTCGGTCGCGAGGAAGAAGCGGCCACCCCGAGGGGGGTTTGAGATGGCCCTTTTGGAAGTCCACGATGTCCACACCTATTACGGCCGGGTCCACGTGTTGAACGGCATCGGCCTTCAAGTAAACGCGGGCGAGATTGTCACCCTTATCGGCAGCAACGGTGCCGGCAAGACCACCACCCTGCGGACCCTCTCGGGTCTGGTGAAGGCGCAAGACGGGAAGATCTTCTTTGCCGGGGAGGACATCACCCGGAAAAGAGCCGATGAGATCGTGAAGCTGGGCCTGGCCCATGTGCCGGAAGGTAGGCGGATCTTCACCACCCTGACGGTGGAGGAAAACCTAATCCTCGGCCGCTACCTTTGGGCCCGCGACACGAAGGAGATGCACAAGCGGCTGGCGGAGATCTATGAGCTTTTCCCCCGCCTCGAAGAGCGCCGCCATCAGATGGGCGGAAGCCTCAGCGGGGGAGAGCAGCAGATGCTGGCCATCGGCCGCGGGCTCATGGCCGAACCTAAGCTTCTGGCCTTGGATGAACCCTCCATGGGTTTGGCCCCCATCCTGGTGCGCCAGATCTTTCAGATCATCCAGGAAGTCAGCGAGAGAGGGGTCGCCATCCTTCTGGTGGAGCAAAACGCCCGGCGGGCTCTCGAGATAGCCCACCGGGCCTATGTTCTGGATGTGGGCCGCATCGTGCT
>JASBVX010000078.1 GCA_029960865.1 Bacillota bacterium
TTGGATCCCAGGGCGGTCCACACGGTGAAAACCTGGATGCAGGAATACGCGGCCCAGGGGAACATCGTCTTTTTTAGCACCCACATCCTGGAGGTGGCGGAGAAGCTGGTGGATCGGGTGGGGATCATCCATCACGGAGAGCTGGTGGCGGTCGGGACGTTGGAGGAGCTGCGGCAGGGAGAACAGGGAGCTTCCCTTGAACATATCTTCCTTGCCCTGACGGAAGCATGAAGTCGCATTTGAGAACCCTTCTCGAGCTGGAACTCCGGCTGACGTGGCGGCGCATGCTGGATAGCGTTACCCAGGAGGGGAAGCGGCCGGGGATGGTGCTGGTCCTTTTTGCCATCCCCCTGGCATTCCTCCCCCTTGTAGGGCTTCTCTTCACCTTCGCTTATACCTGGCAGCAGGCCTTTAATTTCCTGAACCAACCGGGGGCCGCCTTGGTGGTTCCCCTTTCGGTGGCCCAGCTGGCGGTGGTGTTCTTCGGAATGGGCCATTTACTCTCCCTCTTCTTCTTCGACACCCAGCTGCCCACCCTCTTGGCCTATCCTCTAAGGCCCCGCGCCATTGCCCTCTCCCGTTTCCTTGTGGTGGTGGCAGGAGAATACCTGACGGCCCTCCTGGTGGCGGGGCCATTTCTCCTGGCCTATGGCCTGTGGGGTGACCCTCCCTGGACTTTCTGGCTTTTGGTGATCCCCCTGGTGCTGATCCTTCCCCTTTTCCCCCTGGCCCTGGGGGCCCTTCTGGCAGTCCTCTTCGTGCGGGCCCTGGGCCAGTGGGTTCACCGGGAAACCCTCCGGGTCTTCGGGATCGCAGCTGCCACCGTCGTATCGGTGGTTTTGGTGCTTTTCATCAACCGGGTGAGCTACGATTTCGGCGTCCCCAGCGGGGAGGGAATGGGAGGGAATCCCCAGACGATCCTCGCGCTTTTGCGCCAGCATGACTGGCTCCAGGGTGCGGGGAGCTGGCTTCCCCTGTCCCTTTGGGAGGCTCGGGTCCTAAGCGGCCACGCCGGCTGGCCCTTGGATGTTTTCTTCCTCGTGGCGGTCCATGCCATCATCTTGGGGCTTTTTTGGGTGTCCCTGGAGAGCTTCTTTTTCTCCGCCTTCCTCGGCCTTCAGGCAAGCGACCACCGGAGAAGGTTTCGGGTCTTCCCTCTTGGCGGGGCCCTTCAACCTCGCTCCATGGCAAAAGCCCTTTTCTGGCGGGAAGCGGTCCTCATCACCCGCTCCCCCATCCTCCTCCTCAACACGCTTGTGGCCTTCCTGCTGCCCCTCATCATCGCCATCGCCACCGGCACCCGATCCTGGAAAGGAATCTCCTTCGCCGATCCCCAGCTGGAAGCGTTGGTCCCGTGGGCCCCTTTTGGGGCGGCAGCGGCCGCAAGCTTCCTCTGGGCCGTATCAGGCATCCCCCTTTTGTCCCTTAGCAAGGAAGGGCGATATACATGGATAAGCCTGGCCCTTCCGGCACCGGCCCAAAGCCAGGTCGCAGCCAAGACCCTCTTTGGAGTCCTCGCCGGCCTACCTTTTGCCCTCTTGCTGTCCCTTCCCCTTCCCCTGATCTTGCCTTTGAGCTGGCCTATGGCGGCCTTCACGGCCCTCCTCAACCTTCTCGCCATCGCCATCGCCCATGGGTTGGGACTTTACCTGGATATGGAGAGGCCCTTCCTCACCTGGACTGATCCCCAGCAGGCCGTCAAGGGGAATACCAACAGCCTTATCCTGTTGCTCCTTTACGCCCTCCTGGTCGGCGCGATGGCTCTTTTGATGTACTTGGCCCATGCCCTCTCCCTGCCCCTTTTGCCGGTGTTCACCCTCCTTTTGCTGCTGGTGGCGGCAGGAGGCTATGGCTACCTTCTCGGCAGGGCCCTCAAGGCTTACGCCCAGCTGGCTGGGTGAAACGCCTGCGGCCTGGGCTTCCGCCACGGTGAAACCGAGGGACACACCTGGCGGTGGCAGGCACCGCCCCCATGGGAAGGGCCTTCCATTCTTCGATGGGGAGCGGTTCTTTCATCCCCACGGGTAAACGGGTGAAGCCGTCCATGGAAGACGAAGAGAGGATGTCCTAAGAACCCGTGGCCTCATTTGGCAGGGGGAGAGCGCTGCCCTCCGCCTAGCTATCGATCTCCTCCATCGGGGGTCTAGAGGTTGGAGAGGAGGGCTAGGGCTTTTGCTTCCGTAGGTCGTGGGTTCACCGCAAGGCCTTGCGGTAGAGATTCCCCGCCAGAAGGAGACCCTCCCTCGTGAAGTAGAGGGGCATCCCGGCTTCCCTCAAGAAAAAGAGCCTTTCTCCGATGGGGAGGGCCTTCCCTTCTTCGATGAGGGGCGGTTCTTTCATCTCCCAGCGGTAAGGAAGAAGACTGCCTGGGTTACCCTTCCCCGCCAAGATCTCCACGTCTCCTTGGGGTGCCCTGTAAAGGCCGGAGAGGCCGTCCATGTAAGACGAAGATGGGATGTCATAAGAACCCTTGGCCTCTTTTGGCAGAGGGAGAGCCTTCCCTTCCGCCCAGCGGTAGATCTCCTCCACCAGCGGTTTGAGGTCGGCATAGGTGAGGTTGGAGAGGAGGACTAGGGCTTTTCCTTCCGCAGGGAAGATCCACATTTCGTGGGCAAAGCCCCGCTGATTCCCCCCGTGGTGAAAGACTGTCCCTTTGGGCCCTGGCTGATAGAACCATCCCAGGCCATAGCCCCACCCGGTGGAGCCGAAGGGAACAGGACGTCTCTGGCTTTCCTTCAGAATCCCCCGCCATCCTTGGAGCATGGCCCGGGCATACCGGGCCATGTCCCTGGGGGTGCTGGAGAGGCGCCCGGCAGGGGTGGAGGCTGGAGCTATAGGCAGGGCTTCCACCCGCTCCCAAGGAGCTTTCCCACCGTCTCGAAGAAGGCGATATCCCACGGCCCCCAGAGGGCTCTCCCGCCACTCCTGGATATAAGCGGTAGTATCCAGAAGGTCCAAGGGCTTCAAAAGAAGATCTTCCACCAATTCTTCATAGGGCTGGCCGGCGGACCGCTCCACCAGATGGGCGGCCAGGGAATAGCCTTCGTTGCTGTAGGACCAGGTCTCCCCGGGGGCTGTCTGCAAGGGGTAGGAGGAAAGGGCCCTGGCCAGGTGCTCTCGGGAAGAGAAGGAGGCTCCGGCATCAGGGTCCAGGTGGCCGGTACGGCCAAGCCCGCTGGTGTGCTGGAGGAGCATCTGCAGAGTCATGGCCTGAGCGGCACCTGCGCGGGCCACTTGGAACCAGGGGAGAATCTCCACCGGGGATTGGGCCAAGGAGATGACGCCCTCTTCTTCCAGGAGAAGGGCCACGGCGGCCGTAAAGGACTTGGTGAGGGAGGCCAGGGGGAAGAGGGTGTCGCCCTCCACGGGAAGATCTTCTTCCAGGGACCGCTTCCCAAGGCCCCCTGCCGCCCAGGTGTCCTCTTCCACCCAGGCGATCCCAAGGCCAGGGACCTTCTCCCTTTCCATGAACGAGCGGGCCATCTCCAAAAGAGGTTCCGGCATCCTTCCCTCAGGCACGCCGAAAGGCCTCCTCCGAAAGCATGGCCAGGAACCGGACCAAAGTCTGGGCTCCCTTCAAGAGGGAAGGAATCTCCAGATACTCTTTCAACGTATGGGCCCCTCCGCCGAGGGTGGCCCCCAGGCAAAGAGCCGGGATGCCCTTCGCTAGGGGAATGTTGGCATCGGTGCTCCCCGGCTCCATCTGAAATGGAAGTCCCTGCTCCAAAAGGGCTTTCTGGGCAGTCACAAGGAGGGAGTGGGAAGAAGGGAGATGGCCCGCCGGGCGGTTTCCTACCACCTCAAAGGTCCCTTCCACCTTCTTCTCTTGAGCCGTCTCGAAGAAAAGGCGGGAAGCTTCGTTAAAAAGTCTTTCCAGCTCCTTTTCGTCCCCTGAGCGCATATCCAGGTAGGCTTCCGCTTCTTCCGCAATGGCGTTGACCGATGTCCCGCCCCGGAGAGTCCCTACGTTGAGGGTGGTGCGGGGCTCAGAAGGTATGGGGATTTGCGTAAAGCGGTGGACGAAGGTGCCCATGGCATGGAGGGCGCTGGGGCGGCCAAAGTCCCCAAAGCTATGGCCTCCCGGACCGCGGTAGGTGGCTTTCACCCGGCGGCTCCCCACCGCCTCGTGAACGATGGATCCCAGATGGCCATCGAAGGCCACCACGGCGTCAGGGCGGAGGCGGTCCACCAGGTGGCGGATGCCCCTGAGGTCCCCGAGGCCTTCTTCCCCCACGTTGGCGGCAAAGAGAAGGCGGTAGGGAAGGGAAAGGGGAGCTTCCTTCCAGGCGGCTGCCACCTGCAAAAGGATGGCCACGGCGGCGGAGTTGTCCCGGATCCCGGGAGCATAGGCCCGCTCGCCTTCTACCCTCACCCGGACATCGGTCTCCGGGGGAAAGACGGTATCCAGATGGGCCGCCACCAAAAGGGTAGGGCCGGGGCTGGGGTGGATTTCCGCCACCACATTGAAAAGATCATCGGTCTCCACCGGGTAATCCAGTTCCCGGTAGCGCCGGGCCACGTAGCGGCTGCGAATTTCCTCCTGGAAAGGAGGAGCAGGAACTTCCGTGATGTCGATGGTTTCCTTGAGGAAGTCTTCCCGGCGGTCCGCTAGGGCAGAGAGGAGACGGTCCAGGGACATGGTTAAACCCCCTTCATGATGGCCCATTCATGATAGCCTACGGCTTTACCTGCTCCAAGGATGCTGCCGGAAGCCTTCCCGATAGGTGAGCAACAAAAGGGGTAAGCGGGGAGGTATCGCCTCCCGCTATCCTCAGGGGAAAAAGTTCAATGGCCACAGGACCGGTGCCGGCCATCAGCGCAGGAGCAAGGGGTAGTTCTGGAGAACCTGCTCCCGGCCGCAAAGGGGGCCTCGTCTGACGGGCGTTCGCCCATTGCCAAACCTTCACTGGGCCGTTGGTGCTCCTTAATCTCTACGCGAGATGGAGCCTCCCATAATGAAAGCGACTTTCACAACTAGGGAGGCTCGTCCATGAAAAAGCACATGAGGTGGGGTCTTTTCCTCTTGCTCTTGGTCTTGCCCCTTATGAGCGCCTGCGGTGCCACCGCCGCGGTGGAACCTCAAAAGCTGGTGGTGGGCTTTGTCCCCTCGCAGGAAGCGGAAAACCTTCAGGCCAAGGCGAAACCCCTAGCCGATCTTTTGACGGAGCAGCTGGGAATCCCCGTAGAAGTCTTTGTGGGGAGCGACTATACGGCCGTCATCGAAGGTATGGGGGCCGGGAAGGTGGACATCGGGTTTCTCAACCCCAAAGGGTATGTGACGGCCAAGGAAAAGGGCTACGCCGACGTGCTCCTGAAGGCAGTTCGGAACGGATCCGATTCCTACCGCTCCCAGATCGTGGTCCGGGCCGATAGCCCCATCCAGTCGGTGGCCGACCTAAAGGGGAAGACCATCGCCTTTGTCGATCCCCAATCCACTTCCGGCTATGTCTATCCCGTGGTGCTCCTGAAGAAAAACGGTATCGATCCCGAAAAGGACGTGAATCTGGTGGAGGCGGGGGGTCACGACAAAACCATTCTGGCCCTCCTTAGGGGCGATGTGGATGCCGCCTTCAGCTTCGACGACGCCCGCACCATCGTCCAGAAGGTGGACCCTGACGTGATGCAAAAGACCCGCATCCTGACCTACACCGACCCCATCCCCAACGACACCGTGTCGGTCAGGTCCTCCCTGTCCCCGGAATGGCACGAGAAGATCCAAAAGGCCTTCCTCGCCATCGCGGAGGATCCTAAGGGGAAGGAGATCATCAAGGAAATCTACAGCCATGACGGCTACGCTCCCGCCAAGGATCAGGATTTCGACGTGGTGCGGGAAGCCAGCCGCCTTTTGGGGCAATAGGCCATGGTGTCCTACCCTGATACAGGGCAAGGTACGGGGAACGGCACCCCGTCCCTTGCCCCTTCCCCCTCGGGAGAGGCCCTCATCCGTCTGGTAGGGGTCTCCAAGCGCTACGGGTCGGTGGAAGCTCTCAAGAACGTCCACCTCTCCATCTTTCCGGGAGAATTCGTGGCGGTGGTGGGGCTGAGCGGTGCGGGCAAATCGACCCTTCTCCGGGCCATCAACCGTTTGGTGGAAGTGGACCAGGGCGAGATATGGATGGCGGGACGGTCGGTACGGAACGCCTCTCCCGAAGCCCTGCGGACGATACGCCGGGAGATCGGCATGATCTTTCAGCACTTTCACCTGGTGCCCCGCCTGACGGTGTTTCGCAATGTCCTCGCAGGAAGGGCGGGCTATTTGCCGGCCTGGAAGGTGATCCTGGGCCTCTTTCCGGCGGAAGATCGGCTCCTGGCCCAAAAGGCCCTGGAGCGGGTAGGCCTGGCGGAGAAGATCTTTTCCCGGGCCGATCGCCTGTCGGGAGGCCAGCAGCAGCGGGTGGCCATCGCCCGGGCCCTTTGCCAGGAACCCCGGTTGCTCCTGGCCGATGAGCCGGTGGCCAGCCTGGACCCTGTGACCACCGAAATGATCATGGAGGATCTGGCCCGCATCAACCGGCAGCTGGGGATCACCACCGTGGTGAATCTTCACTCGGTGGACCTGGCCCGCCGCTACGCCACCCGCATCATCGGGATGCGGGCAGGGGAGGTGGTCTTCGATGGGCCT
>JASBVX010000079.1 GCA_029960865.1 Bacillota bacterium
GCCAGCTGCCGTGCGTGCTGCACCGAGGGATGGTCCCCCAGATCGGTGAGGCTCCCCGCCAGATGATAACCCCGCCTGCGGAAAAAGGTTTCCGCCTTGCGGCCTACCGCCAGAATCCAGGAGGCTTGGGTCCCTTCCCCCTCCCGCATCTTTTCTTGGGCTAGGCGCAGGATGTTGCTGTTGTAAGGTCCTGCCAATCCGCGATCGGAGCTCACCACCACCAGCAGGCGCCGTCCCAGGGGGCGGCGCCGGAAGAAAGGATGGTCCAGGGGAGCTCCGCTGGCGGAGAGATCCTGCAGGGCCTGGGCCAAGGCTTCGGCATAGGGGCGAGCCGCTTCCGCCCGCATCTGGGCGCCCCGCAGCCGGGCCGCCGCCACCATCTTCATGGCGCGGGTGATCTGCTGAATATTCCGCACGCTTCGGATGCGGCGGCGCAGATCCCTCAGGCTGGCCATGGCTTCTCGCTCCCGGCAAAGCCCCTCTTGAAGGTCTCGATGGCCTCCCGCAGCTCCTTTTCCAGCTCGGGGGTGATCTCCTTCTTTTCTTTGATGGTCTTGAGAATCTCAGCTTTTTCGGCCCGCAGGTAGCTCAGGAGACCCTTTTCAAAAGGCAGCACCTGCTCCAGGGGGAGATCGTCGATGTAACCGCGGGTACCGGCAAAGAGGGAAACCACCTGCTCCTCCACCGGCATGGGGGCATACTGGGGCTGCTTCAGGAGTTCCGTCAGCCGCTGGCCCCGGTTGAGGCGGGCCTGGGTGGCCTTATCCAGCTCGGAGCCGAACTGGGCAAAGGCTGCCAGCTCCCGGTACTGGGCCAGGTCCAAGCGCAAGGTCCCCGCCACCTGGCGGATGGCCTTGATCTGGGCGTCGCCCCCCACCCGGGAGACGGAAATCCCCACGTTCATGGCCGGGCGGATACCGGCGAAGAAGAGGTCGGTCTCCAAAAAGAGCTGCCCGTCGGTGATGGAGATGACGTTGGTGGGGATGTAGGCCGACACGTCGCCCGCCTGGGTTTCGATGATGGGCAGGGCCGTCAGGCTGCCGCCCCCGAGCTGGTCGTTGAGTTTGGCGGCCCGCTCCAGAAGGCGGGAGTGGAGGTAGAAGACATCCCCGGGGTACGCTTCGCGGCCTGGCGGTCGGCGCAGGAGGAGGGACATGGCCCGGTAAGCCACCGCGTGCTTGGAGAGGTCGTCGTAGATCACCAGGGCATGTTTCCCGTTGTACATGAAGTACTCCCCCATGGCGCAGCCGGCGTAGGGGGCAATATACTGCAAAGGCGCCGGATCGGAAGCGGTGGCTGCCACCACGATGGTGTAATCCATGGCCCCGTGATCATCCAGAACCCTCACCACCTGAGCCACGCTGGAGGCCTTTTGTCCGATGGCCACATAGATGCAGATGACGTCCTCGCCTTTTTGGTTGAGGATGGTGTCCACCACCATGGCGGTCTTCCCCGTGGAGCGGTCGCCGATGATGAGCTCCCGCTGTCCCCTCCCGATGGGGATCAGGGCATCCACCGCCTTAAGGCCGGTCTGAAGGGGTTCCTTCACGTTTTGCCGGTCCATGACCCCTGGTGCCGCGGATTCCACCGGCCGCCGGTGGGGCGTTTCCAGCGGACCCTTGCCGTCGATGGGTTGCCCGAGGGCGTTGACCACCCGGCCGATGAGGGCCTCACCCACCGGCACCTCGATGATGCGCCCCGTCCTCCGGACTGGATCCCCTTCTTGGATGTGGGTATCGGGCCCCATCATGACGGCCCCCACCGTTTCCTTCTCCAAGTTCAAGGCGATTCCGTAGACACCGCCGGGAAACTCCAGCATTTCCCCGGCCACGGCGTCCCTGAGGCCCCAGATGTGGGCGATGCCGTCGCCCACGCTGAGGACGGTGCCTTCTTCCGCCATCTCCGTGCGGTAATCGAACTTCTCGATCTGTTCCTTGATGATCTCGGCGATCTCATCGGGCTTTATGCTCATGGCTCTCACCCTCTACCATTCTTTTGCGTCAGCACCCGCTTCATGTGCTGCAACCGTCCCCGCAGGCTGGCATCGTAGGTGCGGTCCTCCACTCGCAACCGCAGGCCTCCCAGAAGCTCCGGGCGCACCCGCCAGGAGAGGAGCACCTTTTGGGCCGGCCGGCCCAAAAGCCGGCCCGCCGCCTCCCGAACTTCCGCTCTCTTCTCTTCATCCAGAGGTGCCGCCACTTCGACGGTGACCTCCACCAGACCTTCCTTTTCCTTCGCCAGCCGCAAAAAGCGGCGGATCATGTCCGGCAACTGGCCGGCCCGCCCGCGCGCCACCACCAGGGCAAAGAAATTCCGCAGCAGAGGATCATCAGGGTTGCCGGCCAGCTGATGCAAAAGGGCATTCTTGGCCCCTTCAGGAAAGGTGGGATTGCGCAGCCAGAAGAGGACATCCTCCGTCAGGGTGGGCAACAGCTTTTGCATTGTCGCCGTCCAGGACGTAAGGGTGCCCTTCTCCAGGGCCAGCGCCAAGAGGGCTTCCCCGTAAGGCCGGGCAGCCGGGCTTTCCATCACCGGGAGGCCACCTCCGCCACAAACTGCTCCACCAGCTCCCGATGGACCCGATCGTCCACCTGCGCCTGCAAAATCTTTTCCGCCACCTTGACGGCCAGATCAGCCACTTCGGTGCGCAGATCCAAAAGGGCCTGGTCCCGTTCTCGGCTGATGGCCTCCTTGGCCCGCTGCAGCTGCTGCTCTGCCTCCTGCCGGGCCGCATTGAGGATCTCCTGCGCCTGGACCTGGGCGGTCCGTTCCGATCGCTCCAGGATAGCCCGGGCTTCCAGGCGGGCCGCCTGCAAAGCCTGGGCAGCCTCTTCCTGCCGCTGGTTGGCTTCCGCCAGCTTCGTCTCCGCTTCAGCCAGCATGGTGGCCACCCGGTCCGCCCGGCTCTCCATCAGCCGGGTGAGGGGGCCCCACACCCAGCGGGCCAGAGCCCAGACCAGGATGATGAAGCTCACCAGCTGGGCGAAGAGGGTGCTGTTCAGACCTAGGTTTTGGATCACATCCCCCATAGCAGGACCTCCGTCTGGGGGAAGGGGCGGGAAGGAAGCCTCCCCGCCGCCCTCCGCGCCGAACTATTTGATGACGAAAGCAGCCAGCACCACAGCGATGATGGGAAGGGCCTCGATAAGACCGACGCCGATGAACATGGTCGTCCGCAGCTGCCCCGCCATCTCGGGCTGGCGGGCCATCCCTTCCAGGGTCTTGGCCATCATGATGGCGTCACCGATGGCCGCACCCAAAGAAGCCAAGCCGAAGGTGAAACCAGCAGCCAAAATTTGCGCCACATGGGCATCCATTCTCGGTTCACCCCCCGTCCTTTCCCTTGATGGTCCGCGCCGATCCTCAGTGGTCTTCGGAGGTCATGATCCCCACATAAGCCAGGGTCAGCACGGTGAAAATGAAGGCCTGGATGAAACCCACGAAGATGCTGAAGGCCATCCAGGCCACTGCCGGAATAAAGCCCCCCAGCCAGACGGGGATCGCCACCAGGAGGCCCAAAAGGATTTCTCCGGCAAAAATGTTACCAAACAGACGGAAGGCCAAGGTGAGGGGCTTGGAAAGCTCCTCCACGATGGTGAGGGGAGCGAAGAAAAGCCATGTCAAAGGAGCCTTGATGGGCCCCTTGACATGGTCGATGTAACCCCTGATGCCTTTCACGTAAAGGCCGGAAATTTGCACCAGAAAGAACACGCCGATGGCCATCCCCATCGTGACGTTCAGATCGGCGGTGGGAGAGGTCTGGCCGGGGATGAGGCCCACCAAGTTGGCCACCAGAAGGTAGGTGAAAAGGGAGGCCACCACGCTCAAAAGAAGATGCCTTTGTTTCGGGTGGATCTGTTCCCGCACAAAGCCGCCCATGGTTTCCAAAAGGAGTTCAAAGGCGTTTTGCAGGGGAGTGGGCCGACCGGGGTTGGCCTGACGCACAGCCCAGAGACCGAGGAGAAAGACCACTGCCATAGTGGCCCAGCTATACATGAGGATGGTGCCGTCAAATGTGAAGCCAAGAACATGCCAGTATACGTGGGGGTGTAATGGTTCCAAAGGACCATTGCCTCCTGTATTTATGAACTCCCTCCACCCGCCAGTCCCTCGGCCTTGGTCATGATCCAGATCTCGGTCGCCAGGAACCCCAGGAGGGCCGCAATCATGTTAACAGCGGGCCAAAGGGAATGCAAGACAACAAACGAAGCGATGATCAGAACCCAGCGTAAAAGGGCTCCCACCAGGATCCAGGACCGTT
The DNA here is from genome assembly GCA_029960865.1 of Bacillota bacterium. Lineage (GTDB taxonomy): Bacteria > Bacillota > Sulfobacillia > RBS10-35 > RBS10-35 > RBS10-35. The sequence continues at coordinate 4,262 of JASBVX010000079.1, forward strand.
CCCGGCCCTCCGCCACGCCCAGGAAACGGATCCGCCACCAGAGAAGAAAGCTGTTGAGGATCCCCAAAAACGCCCCGAAGGCCCAGCTGTAGGCCACCACGGGATAAAGGTCCAAAAGCCCCAGACCCAGGGGGACGGCCCAGAGAAAGGTGCTGCCGCCGAAGACCCTCACTTCACGCTCCACGGCCCTGCCCTCCCACCATGCGGATCAGGAGCCCGATGGCCATGGCCAGCCCCAGAAGAATTCCCACAAGGGCCAAAAGGGGTGACGTGCCCCATTTCTGATCCAAAAGAAGGCCGCCCCAGGCCCCCAGCCCCACCAGGATCCCGGCGGTGAGGCCAAAGGTGAGGCCGAAGGAAAGGGCCCGCCAGAAGCTATTCATCGGCAGCACCTCCTTGAAAAGGCTCTGGCCGGGGACCGAGGCCGAAGAAATGTTCCAAGGCCCCCGTGATGCGGAGAGCCGCCCGGCCATCGCCGAAGGGGTTGGGCGTCTGGGCCATGGCCTCATAAACTTCCCGATCCTGGAGAAGCTCCTCCAGGTGGGCCTCCACCTGGTCGGCATCAGTGCCCACCAGCCGGGCACAGCCCGCCCGGATGGCCTCCGGCCGCTCGGTGCGCCGCCGGGCAATGAGAAGGGGCTTTCCCACGGAAGGGGCTTCTTCCTGCAACCCTCCCGAATCGGACAGCAAAAGGTAGCTGTCATCCACCAGCCGCACCCAGTCGGGGTAAGGGAAGGCGGGGTGCAGGAGGATGCGGTCCTTATCCCCTAGCTCTTCCCGGAAGACCTCTGCCACCAAAGGGTTGGGGTGAAGGGATACCACCGCCGCCACGTCGGGGTGGCGGGCCACCACCCGCCCGACTGCCTGGGCCACCTGGCGAATGGGGTCTCCCCAGTTTTCCCGGCGGTGCATCTCCACCGCCACGATGCGGGCACCGGGAGGAAGGGACCTTCGCCAGGGCGGCGCCTGCGGCCTCTTTCTCACCTGTTCCACCATCCAAAGAAACGCATCCACCACCGTGTTGCCCGTCACGTAGATCGTCTCTGGGGGAACGCCCTCCTGCAAAAGCTCCCCGGCGGCTCCCCCCGTTGGGGCCAGCTGCAGGGAAGCCAGGGGGGTCACCAGGCGACGCTGGGCTTCTTCGGGGAAAGGCTCCGCCAGGTTCCCGCTCCGCAGGCCTGCTTCAATGTGGCCCACGGGGATATGGCCGTAAAAGGCGGCAAGGGCTCCCGCCAGGGTGGTCACCGTATCTCCCTGCACCAGCACCAGATCGGGGGTTCCTTCCCGCATCCACTCCCTGAGCCCGAGGAGAGCCCGGGCCAGGATCGTCTCCACCGGCTGCCCCTCCTGCAAAAGGTTCAGATCCACCGCCGTCTCCACCTGGAAAACCTCCAGAAAGGGCCGGAGGAGATCGCGGTGCTGCCCGGTGGAAAGGGGAAGAACCTCGAAATGGGGGTTTTGCCGCAAGGACCAGATGACAGGGGCCACTTTGATGAGCTCGGGGCGGGTCCCGAAGATGACGGCCACCCGCTTTTTCACCGTTCCCAGGTTCCGGCCTCCTCGGACCTCACCGCCGGGGATACCCGAACCAAGCTCACCATCACATAGATGGAGAAGGCCACCAGTCCCAGGATCAAAAGCGCCAGAACATGGGGGAGATACACCAAAGCCAGGGACCCCAAGCCCAGCCAAGCGCTGATGCAGTACAGCAAAAGCACAGTCTGCCTCTGGGTGAGGCCGAAGCCCAAAAGCCGGTGATGGACGTGGCCCTTGTCGGCCTGGCCGATGGGCTGGCCCGCCTGCCAGCGCCTGAGGATGGCCCAGGCGGTATCGAAGATGGGCACCCCCAAGACCAAGATGGGCACCAGGATCGCCAGGGCCGCCGGGGCCTTCAGGGCCCCCTGAATGGAGATGGCCGCCAGCATGTAACCCAGAAAGAGAGAGCCGGCATCCCCCATGAAGATGCGGGCCGGATGGAAGTTCCAAGGTAAAAAGCCTGCCGCAGCCCCCAAAAGCGCCGCCGCCGACAAGAGGATCCAGCCCGAAGCACCGGTGAAGGCTGCCGCCAGGAGAAGGGTGAGGGAGGAGATGGCGGTAATGCCGGCCGCCAGCCCGTCCAGACCGTCGCTGAAATTGAGGACATTCACCATAGCCACGATCCACAGGACGCTGAAGGGCCAGCTGAAGATCCCGAGGTTGAGAAAGCCTTCTCCCAAGGGGTGGGTGATGAATTCCACCCGCAGCCCGCCGGCCACCACCGACGCCGCGATGACCACCTGCCCCACCAGTTTCCACAGAGGGCGAAGGGGCCGTGCGTCATCCCAAAG
>JASBVX010000080.1 GCA_029960865.1 Bacillota bacterium
CCTGGGCCCGCCTTTCGTTTTCCCTGATGGCTCTCCACACCGACCCCACCGGCGCCTGGAAAAGCCGGTACAGGAGGAAGAGGGTGAAGGCCAGAAGAAGGAGGGCCCCATAGTAAAAGGTGGTCCTATCCTGCAGCCAGGCCGGCACCGGAATTCCGGTGAGACCATCAGCACCCCCCGTCAGCCTGCTCAGCTTTTCCGCCGCCAGATGAAAGATCTCCGCAAAGGCCAACGTCACCATGGCGAAGTAAAGCCCTGTCACCCGCAGCGAGAGGGCGCCAAAGAGAAGGGAGGCCACCGCAGCCAGCAAAAGGGCCATGAGAAAGGCCAACCCCATGGGCCACCCGGCTTTCAGAGCGAAAAGAGCCATACCGTAAGCGCCCAAGCCAAAAAAGAGGGTATGTCCCAAAGAAAGGAGCCCTGTGTGGCCCAGGAGAAGGTCGAAGCTCAAAGCATAGATGGCCATGATGTAGACGTGGATGACAAGGGAAGCGTAGTAGGGGGAAGGCACCAGAAAGGGATAGGCCAGCAAAAGGAGAGCCCCTAGGGTGTAGGCGTACGGACGGAGATTTCGCTTCCAGCGCGCCAAGTTTCTACCTCCCTGGTGCAAAGAGTCCCTGGGGCCGCCACAAAAGGACTAGGGCCATCAGCCCCACGTTCGCCATGAGGGCCCAGTCAGGGAAGAAATAACCCATGTAAGCTTGCGAGAGCCCTACCACCAGAGCGCCCACGGCGCTCCCCGTGAAGCTCCCCATCCCGCCGATGACCACCACGATGAAGGCAGCCAGCTGCATGTTGAGGCCCATCTCCGGCCAGACCACCCGGAAGAAAGGGCCGGCGGCCGCTCCGCCAAAGGCTGCCAGGGCCGCGCCCAGGGCGAAGGTAGCGCTGAACATGATGCGAATATCGGCCCCCAGGGCCTGGACCATCTCGGGATTTTCCACCCCTGCCCGCACCGTCATGCCAAAGCGGGTGCGCGTCAAAAGGAGGTAAATCAAGAGGAAGAGGGCTCCCCCCAGAATGAGGAGGAAGATGCGGTAACGGGCGAAGGGAAGCCCCATCAGGTCTACCGTGCCCCGGGCGAAGTCCGGCACGGGGAAACCCAGAAGGGAAGGCCCCCAGATCATCTTCAAGATCTCCACCAGGACCATATAGAGCCCCAAGGTCAAAAGGATCTGGACGATCCCCTTCCCGTAGGTCGGCCGGATGAAAAGGATTTCCAGCAAAAGACCCAGGAAAAGACCGGCCCCGAAACCGGCGAGAAGAGCCCAGAGAAAGTTCCCTGTGGCACCGTAGGTCCACAGGGCCGCATAAGCCCCCCAGGTGAAAAGGGCTGCATGGGCCAGGTTGAGGACGTGCATCAGGCCGAAGATGAGGGAGAGGCCGGCAGCCGTCAGGAAGTAGAGGGTCCCCAGAACCAAGCCGTTCAAGGTGAGGTTGAGCCAGAGGGGGAAATTCACCGGGCCACCTCCCCCATTTTGACGCCGAGATAAGTTTCCTGGAGGTTCCGATCCCGGGCCAGCTCCTCCATAGGGCCTGTGTGGAGGGTGCGCCCGTCTTCCACGATGGCGAACCGATCCCCCACCTGAAGAGCCAGGGGAAGGTTTTGCTCCACCAGAAGGATGGTGGTGTCCCGGGCCATGGCCTTCAGGTGCTGGGCCAGGCGCTCCACCAGAAGGGGGGCCAGGCCTTTGGAAGGCTCATCCACCAAAAGCAGGCGATTTTCCCCCATGAGGGCCCGGGCCAGGGCCAGCATCTGCTGCTGGCCTCCCGAGAGGGTTCCTGCCCGCTGGGAAAGGAGCCGCTCCAGGTCCGGAAAGATCTCCACGACCCTCTTTAGCTGCGCGCGCCACAGCCGGGACTGGCGCAGCCCCAGCCGCAAGTTTTCCTCCACCGTGAGGAGGCGAAAGAGACCTCGATCCTCAGGCACGTAACCGATCCCCAGCCGGGCGATCCGGTAAGGAGGCCAGCCCTGGATGGGCCTCCCCTGCCAAAGGATCCTTCCGCCCAAGATCCGGGTCAGCCCCATGATGGAGCGCAGGGTGGTGGTTTTACCGGCGCCGTTGCGCCCGATGAGGACCAGCACTTCCCCTTCCCGGGCTGAAAAAGAAATACCGTGGAGGATCCGGTAGAGACCGAGGCCCGCCTGCAAATTCTCCACCTGCAAAAGCTCCGTCACCCTGAAAGACCTCCCAGGTAGGCTTCCTGCACCCGCCGATCCTGCACAATCTCTACCGGCGTCCCCTGGGCCAAAAGCCGCCCCAAATGCATGACGGTGATGCGCTGGGAGAGCTTGAGCACAATGTCCATGCGATGCTCCACCATCACGATGGTGAGGTTTCCCCGGGAAAAGACCCGCCCGATGACCGCCAGGATGCCTGGCACTTCTTCCACGGCCATGCCGGCCGTCGGTTCATCGAGAAGGAGAACCTCCGGGTCCAAAGCAAGGGCCATGGCCAGCTCCAGTTTCCTTTGATCCCCATGGGAGAGGGCCAGGGCCGGCAGGGAGGCTTTTGCCGCCAGGCCCACTTCCTCCAGGAGGGCCATGGTTTTCTCCTGGACGGCTGCCAGGGACCTGGTCGGGATCCACCAGTCCCTTATCACGCCCGCTCCATGGAGCGACTGCACCGCCAGGCGCACGTTTTCAAAGGCGCTGAGCCTGGGGAAGAGGTGGGTCAGCTGGTAGGCGCGGCTGATACCGAGCCTCGCCCTTTGCCAGAGCGAACGGCCGGTGATCTCTTGGCCGCCGTAAAAAATACGCCCCTCGGTGGGGGTGAGATCCCCGCTCAAAAGGTTCAGGAGGGTGGTCTTGCCGGCGCCGTTGGGACCGATGAGGGAATGGAACTCGCCCCTGCGGATGGTGAGGTGGACATCGTCCACCGCCACAAACCCGCCGAAACGGCGAACCAGACCCTGGGTCTCCAGAAGAGGCGCCGGCAAACTCAAGATCCTTCCCTCCCTTTTCGAAAGAGCCTAGAACCCCGGGCAGGTGATGGGGGGTGCGGTGACCTCGGGGGTGAGCTCTTCCACCAGTTGGGGTACCGGGTAATCAAAGCCGGACACGTTCTTCAGCTGGACGATGTACATGGGCTGCAAGGCCTGATGATCCTGCGGCCTCAAGGTGTAGGTTCCTTTGGGCCCTTCGAAGGACATCCCTTCCAGAGCCGCGATGAGAGCATCGGCGTCGGTGGAACCGGCTTTCTCCAGTCCCTTCACGATGGCGATCCCCGCCGCCATCCCCCCGGCGGTGAAAAGGTCGGGAGGCGTGCCGTAGAGTTCCTGATGGCGCTGGACCAGCCAGTCGTTCACGGCGGTCTTCGGTAGCTGGTAGTAGTAGGCGTTGATCCCCACCAGCCCATCGCCGCTTTGACCCGTGGCCTTCAAGGAATCGATGTCGCCGATGCCGGTGAAGACCAGCATCTTGCTGTAGAGATCCATGTCGGCGATCTGCTGGAAGAGGGTGATGGCCCCTGCCCCCGCCCAGGTGATGACGACCCCATCGGGCTTGGCCTGGATCAGCCTTTGCAGGTAGGGGGTGAAGTCCACCGTATCCAGGGGCGCAAAGATATCCCCCACCATCTTGCCGCCAAAAGCCTGGATGACGCTCCCCCAGGCCTCGGCGCTGCTGTGGCCGAAGGCATAATCCGGCGCAAAGTTCATGAAGTTCTTACGCCCCTCCTGCACCAGGTACTTCCCGCCGGTCAGGGCATCCTGGGCCACGTTGCGCCCTGTCCTGAAGACATAGCGGCTGCAGCTGGTCCCCGTGATTTCATTGGCGGCCGCCGGATCCACCATGAAGATCTTTTGGGCCTTGGCGATCTCCGGAATGACCGCCAGGGCAGCACCGGAGGAGTCGGTGCCCTGGACGATGTCTACCTGATTCTGCTCCAGGAGCTTGCGCACCTTCTGGACCGCCTGGTTGGGATCGCTGGCGTCGTCCTCGATGTAGAGCTCAATGGGACGACCCAGGACCGTCATCGTACCGCCGGTGGCGTACTCCAACCCCAGTTTCAGCCCTCTCACCTGCTGCGTCCCGTAGTTTTCGAGGGGCCCGCTCTGATCCGCCAGGACACCGATACGGATGGGGCTAGGAGCCTCTGCCGCCGGCGTCCCCCCCTGATCCTGGGCGGCCGGAGCCGTCCCCCCGCCGCACCCGGAAAGCAAGAGGGCTATGCCGAACAGAGAAATCCAAAGGGACCTTCTCAGCCGTCGGTTCATGCCGCGCCTCCTTTCGGGGTCTCATAACTTGAGACCCTAATCACCTTTCAGAAAGGATCCTTCGACAGGCGCAGCGATTCTCCTTCTCGCCCTCAAGTGGGGGCGTCCATCCCCTTGAAAATCAACGCAATGAGGGTATCCAAAGCTCGCTTCGGGGGCTTTTTCCCTTCCCAAAGGATCCAGCGCATTCCCAGGTAATCCCCCATGGCCATGAGGGACAGGGCCAGGGTCTCCAGGTCCAGGTCCCCCCGCACTTCTCCTCTTTCCCGGGCACTTTTGAGGCCCCTCATGTACCCTTCCAGAAGGGTCCGGTAGTAGGCCTGGAAAAGCTCCGGATCCACCCATTCCGCTTGCCGCACGATGCGGTAAAGGTGGCCATGGGCGTGGACGAAATCGAAGAAGGCTTCGTAGCCTTTTCTCTCGAAATCGCGGCGGTCTTTGGCCTTGGAGGTGCGCTGGGCGATCTCTCGCCGCAGGGCGCGGCTAAGCTGGAGGATCAGTTCCCGAAAGATGTCGTATTTGCTGGGAAAGTAGACGTAGAAGGTGCCCTGCCCCACCCCGGCCCGCAGGACGATGTCCACCACCGTGGCTTCGAAGTAGCTCTTTTCCCCAAAGACCTCTTCAGCGGCCCGCAAGAGCTTGTTGCGGGTAGCTTTGCCCCTGGCCGTTTTGGGTCCCTCATCCGAGGAGCGGTAACTGTCCAGGGCGGTGGGCCTGGAACCTTGGCTGCCGGTTTTCACCGTCGCACCTCCTTACCGAGAGAATCCGGGACAGCGTACGGGCGGGGCCGTATCCTCCGGGGATAGGGCCTTCACCAGCCGGGGAACCGGGTATCCCAGCTGCTGATCCATGTGGAGCTGCACCACATACATGGGCTGCAGCGCCTGATGGTCCTCAGCTCTTAGGATGAAGGTCCCCTTGGGGGTTTCAAACTGCAGGCCTTCCAGGGTCTGAGCCCAGGCCTCGGGCCCCCACGAAGGTGCCGTTCTCAGAGTTTCCACCATGGCGATGGCGGCCGCCATGCCTCCCGCCGCATAGAGGTCGGGCGGGGACCCATAGGCGTCCTCATGGGCTTTCACCAGCCAGCGGTTGGCTGGCGTGTCGGGAATACCGTAGTAATAGAGGGTGATGCCCAAAAGGCCCTGGCCGGCTTCACCGATCCCCCTCAGTTGAGCGATATCGCCAAAGTTCGGGAACACCACCATCTTGTCGAACACACCCATGTCACCCATTTGCTGGTAGAGGACGGGCGCCTGGACCCCTGCCCACCCCACCAAAAGGGCATCGGGCTTGGCCTCGAGGATGCGTTGCAGATAAGGCGTGAAGTCGACCGTATCCAGGGGAGCAAAGAGGGAATCCATCTGGCCCCCCAGAGATTCGATGACCCGCCCGTAGGCCTCGGCGCTGCTGTGGCCATAGGCGTAATCCTGGCCGAAATAGAGGAATTTCTGGCGGCCCTCCCTCACCAGGTAGCGGCCGCTGGCCAGGGCAAACTGATCGGTGTTGGGGGCGGTGCGAAAGACGTAGGGGCTGCAGCTGGCTCCCGTGATGTCATTGCTGGCGGCCACCTCCACCAAAAGGGGGATTTTGGCCTTGGTTACCTCGGGGATGATGGCCAGGGCGGCGGAGCTGGAGGTGGTCCCCTGCAAAAACTGGGCCCCATCGTCTTCCATGAGCTTGCGCACTTTTTGAATGGCCTGTTCGGGATTGGAGGCATCGTCTTCCACTACCACCTTCAGGCGATGGCCGTGGACCACCATGGTGCCCTGGGTGGCGTAATCGAGCCCCAGCTTGAAACCCCGCACCGTCTGTTCCCCAAAATTCTGCAATGGGCCGCTCAGGTCCGCCAAAACGCCGATGGTCACGGGAGGAAGGGTTCCTTCCTCAGCGGCAGGGGAGGAGGCCTCCCCACAGGCTACGGCAAAGATGATCAGGGAGGCAAAAATCAGCAGAAGGTAGCGCGTTTTCCCAGCCATGGCAAGGCACCTCCGGTTAGGTTGGCTCATCCCGAGTGTAAGAGACCCCCTGGGAAAAGGGAAGAAAGGAGGATAGCGAACTCTCCTCCATGGAGACGGACACAACGGACGAAACCTATCGCCAGGCCGTGGCCGGGATGAACCTTGCCCCTGGCCTTCGTGGACCTGGACCTCCTCGCCGATCATGGGCAAAAGGTCCTGGCGGCCTCTAAAGGGAAGAAGATCCGGGTAGCCTCCAAAGCCGTGGGGTAGTTGACCAAAACCCTTGGCGGCGCAAGCCCGGCGCTTGAGCGCTGGGGATAAGCCGCCCGCGGGTCGTGGTTAGGATAATCGTCGTATAGCACGGCAGTTCAAGTCCAACCACAAGGTCGTGTATGCCTG
>JASBVX010000081.1 GCA_029960865.1 Bacillota bacterium
CCGCCCCAACGCCAAAAGGATGTCGGTATTTCTGGGGGTCAAGGAAACCAGCCTCATCCTCCCACCCCTAAACCCAGCTCCTTTTCCACAGGCTGCATGGCCGCGATGCAAAAGGCGATGTGCTCCTCCAGGGGTACGCCGAATTCTTCCGCCCCCCGGTAGATGTCCTCCCGGGAGACGCCCTTGGCAAAAGCCTTATCCTTGAGCTTCTTTTTCACCGATTTCACTTCCAGGTTTTCCAGGCTTTTGTCGGGCCGCACCAGGGCGCAGGCGGTGATGAACCCCGACAGCTCATCCACGGCAAAAAGGGCCTTGGCCATGGGCGTCTCCCGGGCCACCCCCGCATAATCGGCATGGCCCAGGATGGCCGCCAGCATATCCTCAGGCCATCCCCTTTCCCGCAGGAATGCCACCCCGCGAAAAGGATGGTCCTCCCGCGTGGGATACCGCTCATAATCGAGATCGTGGACCAACCCCACGATCCCCCACCGCTCCTCGCCTTCCCCCATCTTGCGGGCGTAAGCCCGCATGCAAGCCTCCACCGCCAGCATATGGCGGCGAAGGTTTTCGCTCTTCACCCACTCCTGCAACATCTCCCAGGCTTCTGCCCGCGTCGGCTCATGGCTCATAGGTCTTCCCCTTTCCTCGGCGCCCCCACCCACGGCACATCCGCCACTCCCTGGCGGCGGTTAACCGCCCGGGCCAGGGCAAAAAGCCAGTCGGAAAGCCGGTTCAAGTAGGCCAAAACCGCCAGGGGCACCGGCTCGTCCCCCGCCAGGCGCACCGCTTCCCGTTCCGCCCTTCGGCACACGGTTCTGGCGCCATGGAGAAAGGCTGCTTCCCGGGTGCCCCCGGGAAGGATGAAGGTCTTCAGCTCCCCCGCCTCTTCCATGGCTTCATCGATCCATGCCTCCAACTTCAAGACATCCCGTTCGTCCAAGCCCCGGGTGGGGGACTTTCCTCTCTCAGGAGGGGTGGCCAAAAGGGCTCCCATCTGGAAGAGATCCCCCTGCACCTCCACCAGGCGCCGTTGCCACTCCGCCTCGTGGGCCAGGAAGGAAGCACAAATGCCCACCCAGGCATTGAGCTCATCCACCGCCCCGTAAGCTTCCACCCTGGGGGACCCCTTGGGGACCCTTTGGCCCCCGAAAAGGGACGTTTCCCCCTGATCGCCGCCCCGAGTGTAGATCTTCATGGCCCATTCCCCCCCGGACTCCATTCCTCCAGCGTCTTCTTCACCTGCCCGAAAGCCTCCTCGTGCCCCAGCCGCATCTGCCAGGAGGCCACCCCCGCCAGCCCCATCCGCCGCGCCAGCTCCACCCGCTGCCGCAGGGTCTCCTGCGTCTCCAGCCACATGCGGTAGGTGCGCCCCTTCTCCTGCCATTCCACCCGCGGCACTCCGTAGGTCTCATCCCACACAGGGGAAACCTTCTTTTCCCGGATCTTTTCCTCCTGCTGCGGCAGGCCCAGGGCGCTGGATTTCCATCCGCCCTCTTCTTCCCGCCAAAGGCGGGTATAAAAGGGCAGGCCCAGGAGAAGCTTTTCCGCCGGCACCTCCTGGAGGGTCGCCTCCAGGCCTCTTTCCACCCAGGGAAGACCGGCGGTGGGGCCAGGGAGGGAGGCATTTCCCGGCGTTTGGTCGTAGGCCATCACCATAATGAAATCGGCGGCTTCCCCCAAGGCCTGGCGGTCGTAGAAGAGGCTCCAATTGGGGCTTCCCCCCGGGAAGGTCACATCCACCGAAAGGACCAGGCCCGCTCGGCGAAAAAGGGGCGCCAGCTCCCGGATGAACTGGGTGAAAAGGTCCTTATCGGTCATGTAGACATTTTCGAAATCCACGTTGATGCCATCCAGCTGCAGCGCCTGCGCCTGAGCGAGGAGCTGGCGGGCCGCCTCCCGGCGCGCAGTGGTGCTGGAAAGGAAGGAGTGGGTCCGCTCCGGGTCGAAGCCATTGCTGAAAAGAGCCCAGACCTGGAGTCCCCGTTCATGGGCAGCCGTCACATAAGCCGGATCCCCCAGGCTGGAGATAAGGCCGTCCTTTTCCAGGTGAAGCCATGTGGGAGAAATCACCGCCACCCCCGGAAGGGGAGGGTACCGGGAAGGATCGGCTCCCCGCACTGTCAGCAGATCCCAGGTGAGGTGAAAAGGGACCGGGGGCAGGCTGGCAGGGCGGGCAGGCGGCCTGGGGGCGGACCCGGCATAAAGGCCCGTCAGGCTCACCAGATGTTTGGGAAGGTAGCCCACCCGGCCGTCGGCCAGTTGCACCCGATACCATCCTTTTTCTTCCCCCCAGACCCGGACTTCCGTCCCCGGCGCCACCTCCAAAAGGCGGCGGCTGCGGGGATGGGCCTTTTCCTTCAGCCAAAGCCCTCCCTCCCATGCCGCCGGTGGGAGGGTCACGCCCATGAGGCGAGGGGTGATCACCTTCTCCACCGTCACCAGGGCTGTTTCCGGATGGATCTCCACCCGGAGAGGGTAGAGAAAGGCCAAGGCCTTCAGGGGAACCGACACCTCGCCCCCGATATCCTGCCACGGGGCCGCCAACCGGAAGGGTTCCTCGTTGATCCATCCCTCCAGGTCGCCCTGGGGAAGGACGACCCAGCGGTCTGCCGTGGTCAGGACCAACAGCTTCTCCACCGGGTCGTAATAGGCCTTGGGGTCCAGATAGGCCTGGAAATCCTCCAGGGGGATGTAGGCTTCATCTCCTTCCAGCCGCACCGGAACCGGGAGGATCTCCCCTTCCAGGATCAGCTGGGGTTGCCCCTGGGCTAGGGCCTGGGCCGCTCCCCAGCCCCTCTCGTAGGCCAGGGCGAAGGCGCCCCCGATCATTACCGCCAGCAAGACGGCCCATACCAGAGAGGGAGGCTCCCGGCGGGCATGGCGGCCCATAGGTCAAGCGCGCAGCTCCGACGGCGCAGCTCCCGTCAGAGCTGCCACCTGGTGGGCCAGATGGCGGAAGATCCGCGCCGCCTCGCTCTCCGGATCGGCCACCACCACCGGTCGGCCGCTGTCGCTTCCTTCCCTCACCTGCACTTCTAGGGGGATCTCCGCCAGCACCTGGGTCCCGAGGTGCTGGGCCATCATCTTGCCACCGCCACGGCCGAAGATGTGGCTCACCTCCCCGCAGTGGGGGCAGCGGAAATAGGACATGTTCTCCACCACCCCCAGGAGGCGCAGCTCCGTCTTTTCGGCAAAAAGTCCCGCTCGCTGGGCCACGTTGGTGGAAGCTGCTTCAGGGGTGGTCACCAGCAGCATCTGCGCCCGGCGAAGCTTGGTGGCCAAGGTGAGGGCCACATCCCCTGTGCCGGGAGGAAGGTCCACCAGGAGGTAATCCAGATCCCCCCAAAGGACATCCCGCAGAAACTGCTCCACCGCCCCGCTGATCATGGGGCCCCGCCAAACCACCGCCTGCCGGGGTCCCGTCAGGAAACCCATGGACATCACCTGCACCCCGTAGGCCTCCATGGGCACGATGGCCTTTTGGAACACCCGCGGCGGTCCCTCCAGGTCCAGCATGGTGGGGATGGAAAACCCGTAGATGTCAGCATCCAGGAGGCCTACCCGGTACCCCTCTTGGGCCAGGGCCACCGCCAGGTTCACCGTCACGGTGGATTTCCCCACCCCTCCTTTCCCGCTGGCCACCGCCACCACCCGGGTGGGGCTGTCTGGGTCCATGATGGGAGAGCGAGGCTTGGGCTGGGGACCGCGGATCTTTTCCACCAGCGCCTCCCTTTGCTTTTCCGTCATGAACCCCAGCTCCACCCGCACCTCCCGGACATCGGCCTTTTCCTGCAAAGCTTTTTCCACGTCTTTCTCGATCCGATGGGAAAGAGGGCATCCTTCCACCGTAAGAAGGATCTCTACCCGAACCGTCGAACCTTCTATGTGAATATCTTGAACCATATCCAGATCAGTAATGGGCCGCCCCAGTTCGGGATCGTAGACCGAAGAGAGGGCTTCCCAAACGGACTCTCGAGTGGGCACGGGAACACCTCCAGTCGTGAACTCATTCTACCTTAGAAATCGTCCCGCGAAACCTTCTCCACCAGAGAACACCATAGCTGGCAGATGACGATGCTCGCCAAGGGGCCTGGAAACTCGTATAGTGGTCAGTAACAGAAAGGCGGTGGGGCCATGCACAGCCATACCTGGATCCTGGAACACCTGTCGGACGACGACCTTCGTTTCCTTGTCCGCTCCCTGGTGACCCGCCGCGACGACCACGAACACGTGGTGGAAGTCTTGCGGGATAAGCCGGACTTGGTGGACATCATGCTGGAGGATCCTGCCCTTTTCGAACGCCTGTGGGGCGATCCCCAGGCCCTGGCCGCCGCCTCCCCCTACCTCTTTTTCTCGGCGGCCCTGCGCCAGGTGCGAAGGGAGATGAGGGGCTCTTCTCCCACCTTCGAGTTCGACGAGGACGATGCCCGCTACCCCGTCTTCGATGGCGCGGAAGTCCGGTCCTTCCTGGCGGACCCCGCCCGGCGCCACTACCTAGTGGAACTCCTGGTGTCCTTCACCCGGGGTTACAGCCAGGGCCAATGGAGTTCTCCGGAAAAGAGAACCATCAAGTGGCGCTTCGGCCATCTGGATCTGGCGGCCCTGGAGCGCCTCCAGACCATCGTGGAGCCGGCGGACCGCTTCGCCGTGGATCGGCGCATCGGGGATCTCAGCCTCTTCATGGCCGGAGCCTGCGTCAGCAGCGAAGCCAAACCCCTCGTGCAGGAGCTGGCCCGCCAGGTGGGCATCCCCCTGGAAGGGGACTCTCTCCGGGAATCGGTGGAGGCCTTGGAGGAGAATGGGCGCCGGGCCTACCTGAGGGCCGCCCACCACCCCATTGCGCTCCGGACAGGGCAATCGGGTCTCTTCCAGGTGCTGGCAGGGGAGATCCACCTGGCCCGGAAGGCGTTGAACCACCTGCATCTCCACTACATGCCGCCTCTTCCCGGCCTGGCGGCCCCCCTCATGGGCACCGGCTGATCCCTCAGACGGTGTGGACCTTCAGAAGGTTGGTGGTCCCCGGCGACCCCGGGGGCCATCCTGCTGTGATGATCACCTGCTGGCCCCGCTGCAAAAGGCCTTGTGCCACGGCCGCCTCCATGCTCTTCACCAGGAGCTCGTCGGTATTCCCCGCCGGGGGCATGAGGAACGGCACCACGCCCCACACCAGCTTCAGCTTCTTCAGGGTCTCAGGATGGGGCGTGGGAGCCAGGATGGGCACAGGGGGCCTCCTGGCCGCCACCATTCTGGCCGTGTAGCCCGATTCCGTGGGGGTCACGATGGCTGCGGCCTTCAGCTGCAGGGCGGCCTCCACCGACGCCCGGCAGACAGCCGCCGTCACATCCTCCCTCCTCCCCCCTTCTTTCCCGCCGACGGCCACCGCCTGGCTGGCCCTGGCCGCAATCCGTTTCATGGTGGTTACCGCCTCCACCGGATGCTGGCCCACCGCCGTTTCCTCCGACAGCATCACGGCATCGGCGCCATCCAGGATGGCATTGGCCACATCGGCCGCCTCCGCCCGGGTGGGCCTATTCTGGGACGTCATGGATTCCAGCATCTCGGTAGCGATGATGACGGGCTTACCCTTGGCCAGCCCTTCTTTCACCAGTGCCTTCTGCAAAAGGGGAAGCTCCTCGGGGGGGATCTCCACCCCCAGGTCCCCCCGGGCCACCATCACCCCATCGGCCGCCTCCCAGATCTCCTCCCGATTTTCCACCGCCACCCGGCTCTCAAGCTTCGCGATGAGCCAAGGCCGATACCCCCTCCCGGCCAGATCCCGCCTGACCTCGTCGATGTCCTTTCCCCTCTGCACAAAGGAAAGGGCCACGAAGGCGGCGCCCACCTCCTGGCCGAGAAGAAGGCTCTGCCGGTCCCTTTCTGTCAGCAGGGGCAGGGGAAGGGGCACGCCAGGGAGGACCATCTTTTGTCCGGAGGAAAGAACCCCTCCCTCCTCGATGAAAAGGGTCACCCGCCCTTCTTCCGCCGCCTCCACCCAGGCGAGGATGCGCCCATCGTGGAGAAGGACCTGTTGATTGGGCGCCACCCACTGCCAGAGGGGCAAATCGGGCAAAAGGATCACGCCAGGGGAAGGCGCCCCACGGGCCACCACCTGCCACCTTTCGCCCGTGCGGAGCTCCGCCTTCCCTGCCACCTCCACCCGCAGCTCCGGCCCCGCCGTATCCAGGAGGAGAGGCGGGAGCTCCAAGAGGTTCCGGCCGGTCTCCAGGAGCCGGCTTTGCCAGAAGGCCATCTCCTCGGGCGCCGTGTGGGAAAGGTTCAGACGCAAAATGTCGGCCCCTGCTTCCAGGACACCAAGGAAGGGCTCCCGATCTCTCAGGGCAGGTCCCAAGGTGGCGATGATTTTGGCTCCCAAGGCGTTCCTCCTCACCGGGAAAGGTGTTCCGCCAGCTCCAGGTAGCGGTGGGGATAGGGGGAGGGCAGCTGGAGCGATTCCGCCAGGTGCCAAAGCTTCACTTCATCCCCCTGGACCCCCACGAGAAAATCTTTTTCTCCTTCCCGCAACGCCACCACCGC
>JASBVX010000082.1 GCA_029960865.1 Bacillota bacterium
ATGCTCATACCGAACTCATCCCGGAGCTCTCGCATCAGGTCCAGGATCTGGGCCTGGATGGTGACGTCGAGGGCCGTGGTGGGCTCGTCGGCGATGAGGAGCTGGGGTCGGCAGGAAAGGGCCATGGCGATCATGACCCGTTGGCGCAGACCCCCGGAGAGCTGGTGGGGATACTGGCGCATCCGGGTCTCGGGGTCGGGTATGCCCACCCGCTTGAACATATCGACCCCCTGCCGCCAGGCCTGGGCTTCGGTGACTTTCTGGTGCAGCATGATGGCCTCTGTGACCTGCATGCCGACGGTGAAGACAGGGTTGAGGCTGGTCATGGGTTCCTGGAACACCATCGAGATGGCATTGCCCCGGATTTTCCGCATCTCGGCCTGGCTGGCCTTGGCAAGATCCTTGCCGTTGAAAAGGACTTTACCTTTGGTGATACGGGCCTGGGGTTCGGGTAAAAGCCTCATGACCGAAAGAGCCGTGACGCTCTTACCGCATCCGCTCTCACCCACCAGGGCCACCGTTTCACCTTTGTTGATCTTGAAGGATACGCCCGCCACCGCCGGGACGATGCCCTCTTCGGTGCGAAATTCCACGTGGAGATCCTGGATTTCCAGCAATGTTTCAGCCATGGGACACCCCTTACTTCTCTTTATTTCTCGCCTGCCCAGACCGATGCTGTTGACGAGTAGATTACCATACCTTCCTGTATTCGTTCTATGGTGATGAAATCCTTTTCTTCCGCCTCCCAGTCGTTAACTAAATGTAATGACCCGAAAAGCAGGATTGATTTGTAGGGAAGCAGAAGAACGGAGCACAGGCATCCCCCTCACAACAGGGGCAGGGAGGAAAGCCGCCCTCCCTGCCCAACCCCCCACAGGATTTCAAAGCGCCACGGCCTGTCCCCCATCCCGGGGATCGGCCGCTCCTTCCCAGCTTTCCGCAAGCTTGCGGATCAAATGGGCGCTGCCTCCACCTGCCCAGGGGGCCAGGAGGCGCACTCGGTGTCCCCTGCGGGTGAGTTCTGCGGCCGTTTCCGGTGCAAACCGGCTTTCCATCCAGAGCTCCAGGTCATTCTGGAGGGTGTGGGGATCGGTGCCCGGCCAGCTGGTCCAGCGGGGAGCCGCCAAAGCCTCATAGGGGTTCATGCCCAGATCGAGAAGGTGGATGAGGGCCTGCAGGTTCCACTGGGGCTGGCCATCCCCTCCAGGCGTGTTCCCCAGGGCGTAGAGGTCTCCGGCTGGCTGCGCCCAGGCAGCCTTCCCCTCTTCTTCCGTTCCGTAAGTGACCAAGTAGGTATTCAGGGTGTGCATGGTCCGTTTGCCGGGAGCCAGCACGTTGGGGTGGCCTTCTTCCAAGGTAAAGCCCCTCCCCGCCCGGTTGTTCAGGAGAATCCCAGTCTCTTCATCCATGACCCCCGCCCCGAAGGCGGCCGAGATGCTCTGGATGAAAGACACCGCCCGCCCTTCTGCATCCACGGCAAGGAAAGAGGTGGTGTCCCCCTGAACATGCCTAGGGGCTGGAAGATCGAGGGCCCGATCCATGTGGATTTCCTTTCTCCGGGCGGCGCCAAAAGCTTTGCTCAACAGATGATCCAGGGGAGCCGGCACGTGCCGGGGATCTCCCATGTAAGCGAGACGGTCCGCATAAGCCAGCTTTTTGGCTTCCACCAGGAGGTGAATGAGGTCGGGGTCCTGGGGCCGGTAGAGGCTAAGGTCAAAGCCTTCCAGGATGTTGAGCATCTGCAGGAGGAGATGGCCCTGGGAAGGAGGAGGGGTCTGCCACACACGATAGCCCCGATAGGAAGTGGCGATGGCAGGGGTCAGCACAGGTCCTCCTTCCACCAGGGCTTCTTTCCCAAAAGCCTCGAAGTCTTCTACCGTGAGAAGACCTCCTTCGTCCGTGGAAGCCCGGGCGATGGACCCCCCCAGAACACCCCCGTAGAAGGCGCCTGGCCCCTCATCTAGAAGAATCTCGAAACTTTTGGCCAGCGGCGGATTCCTGAGAAGGGATCCCGGTTTTGGAGCTTCTCCTGAAACCAGGTAGGTTTTGGCGGTGGCGGGATGCTGGCGGAGGATGTCTCGGGAGGTAGCGATGCTGGCAGCCAGCCGCTGGCTGACGGGAAAGCCCTCCCGGGCATAACCGATGGCCCTTCGCCACAGCTGTGCAAGAGGAAGCCGGCCAAAGCGCTGGTGCAGCGCGAAATACACTGCCGGAGCTCCAGGAACGGCTACCGACCACCAACCCCGAAAGGGAGGGTAAGTCCGGTGACCGGCATCCCGGAAGCGCTGCAAGGTGGCTGCCAGGGGCGCTGGGCCGCTGCCGGCAAAGCTGTATACCTGGCCACCCTTTCCTCCGGGATCCGGCTCGTAGACCAAGACGAAGGCATCGCCTCCCAGGCCGCACATCTCAGGGAGGACCACGGAGCTGGCAGCCGCCATGGCCAGGGCGGCATCCACGGCATTGCCGCCTGCTGCCAGGGCCTCCAGGCCGGCAGAAGCCACTAGAGGTTCCCCGGCAGACACCATGGCCTTTCCGAAAAGAGGGCGATGGGGATCAGAGGCATGAGCAGGATCTAACATCCATAAACGCTCCTTTCCAAGACTTCATTACTCCTACAGTAGCGCTCTTCCTCCTGGCGTTTTGTGGATGCAGAGGGTTCCTTCGCAGGAGGAAGTTTCATTGTTCTTGAAGAAGCGTAGTACAGCTAAAATCCTCATGAGAGAGGTGGGACCCAGTGACGAAGAAGAAAAGAGGTCTGGCGAGCCTGGCGATGGGCGCCTTAGCCACGGCGTTGATTTTGAGCGGCTGTGGTGCGGCTTCGTCGGGTCAGACACAAGGCCAAGTACCCGGTATGAAGACCATTGTCGTGGGGTTGCAGGCGGAGCCCGTAACTCTCGATCCCCATCAGGTGACGGACTATAATACCAGCCGCACCGTCGATCCCATGTTTGAACGCCTGGTGGAATTCAAGGACGAGAGCACCGAGCTGGAGCCCGGCCTGGCAGAATCCTGGGACATCAGCCCCGATGGCCTCGTATATACCTTCCACCTGCGCCAGGGGGTAAAGTTCCATGACGGCACCGATTTCAACGCCGAGGCCGTCAAATTCTCCATCGATCGCCAGATCGATGCCAACCACCCCTACCATGACACGGGGGACTTTGCGTATGCGGAATTCACCTTTGGCTATGTCAAAGAAGTAAGGGTGGTAGATCCTTACACTGTAGAGATCGAGCTGAAAGAGCCTTACGCTCCCTTCCTTTCCAACCTCGCCATGCATTCTGCCTCCATCGTCAGCCCCGCTGCCGTCCAGAAATATGGCCGCCAGTTTTCCCAGCATCCGGTGGGGACCGGTCCCTTCCGGTTTGCCGATTGGAAATCCGGGGTAGAGGTGGTATTGGAGAAGAACCCTGACTGGTGGAAAGGGCAGGCCAAGATCGATCGCCTGGTGTTCCGCCCCGTCATCGAGGACCAGGCCCGCCTCACGGAGCTGGAGTCCGGAAGCCTCGATTTCATCGTCAATATTCCACCGGATGAGCTGGCCCGGATCGGGGCCTCTAGCTCCTACACCGTCTTGCGCCAGCCGGGCATGCACGTCTGGTACCTGATTTTCAACGCCCAAAAGCCCCCCTTCGACAAAAAAGAGGTGCGCCAGGCGGTGAACTACGCCATCAACAAAGAGGCCATTGTCCACGACCTTCTTCAGGATACGGGCGTGGTGGCTAAAGGGCCCCTTCCTCCTGTGGTGTGGGGCTCTACCGATGACGTCAAGCCGTATCCCTACGATCCCCAGAAAGCCAAGGAGCTTTTGGCCCAGGCCGGTTACTCCGATGGATTCGAAGTCACCTTCTGGGTGCCGGAGTCCGGTTCCGGCATGCAGCAGCCGAAGGCCATGGCGGCGGCCATCCAGTCGGATCTCAGGAAAGTGGGCATCCAGCTTAACATCCAGACCTTTGAATGGGGTACCTATCTGGATAAGGTTCTGGGCAATCCGGCGGACCTTCCCGAGGTCTTCGAGATGTCCTGGATGGGGGATAACGGCGATCCCGATAACTTCCTGTACATCCTTTTGAGCGGAGATCAGTGGCCACCGGCCGGGTTCAACATGGGGTACTACAAGAACGACCAGGTGGATGAACTCTTGCGGCAGGCCCAGCGCCTCAGCGATCGCGGGCAGAGGGAAGCCCTTTATCAGCAGGCTTTGAAACTTCTGGTGGAGGATGCTCCCTGGGCCTGGATCGACCACGAAACTCAGATCGTTGCCATGAAGAGTTCCATCAAAGGGTTCAAGCTACATCCCACCGGTGTTTTCCGCTTCCAGAACGTCGATCTGCAGACGCCATAAGAAAAAAAGGGAGGGGTCCCTCAGGCCCCTCCCCCTTTGGGGGTCAGCGTGGCCAGCTACATCCTTCGTCGCCTTCTTGCCTTGATACCGGTCTGGCTAGGAGCCACCATCCTGGTATTTCTCATCATGCATTTGGCTCCGGGTGATCCCGCCCTCATCATGCTGGGTCCCAAGGCCACCGCCGAATCCTTGGCCCGCCTTCGCCATGAGATGGGTCTGGATCAGCCCCTTCCCGTCCAATACATCCGGTGGCTCGGGAAAGTCCTTCACGGGGATCTTGGCCGTTCCATCCAGCTGAAACGGGATGTGGCGGAGCTTTTGCGCACCCGTATCGTCGCCACCGGCCTTCTTACATTGGCTGCCGGCCTTCTGGCCACCGGCGCCGGCGTCGCCATGGGCATCGTGGCGGCTGTGCGCCAGTACAGCCTGTGGGACCGGGGAACCATGGTGCTCGCCCTGGTAGGTTATGCCATCCCGGTGTTCTTTCTGGGTCTGGTATTGCAGATCGGTTTCGGCTACCGGTGGCCTATCCTGCCCGTCTCAGGGATGAATAGCCCGGGACAGTCGGGGTGGGGAGATCTTCTCTGGCATCTGATCCTGCCCGCCCTGACCCTGGCCACGGGAGCCATCGCCCTCATCGCCCGCATGACCCGTTCCAGCATGCTGGAGGTGATCCGCCAGGACTACATTCGCACTGCTCGGGCAAAGGGCTTGAAAGAACGAACCGTTGTCTACAAGCATGCCCTGCGCAACGCCCTGATCCCCGTGATCACGGTGGTGGGCCTACAAGTGGGCTACCTTCTGGGAGGGGCCGTGCTGGTGGAGATGGTCTTCTCCTGGCCAGGCATCGGCCTTTTGATGGTGAACGCCATCTTGGCCCGTGATTTCCCCGTGGTGCAGGGAGCTGTCCTGGTGGTGGCCACGGCCTATGTCTTGACCAATCTGCTGGTGGATGTCCTCTACTCCCTGGCGGATCCCCGCATTCGCTACTGATGGAGGGATGGCACCCATGGAAAGAAACGACGGTGAGGTTCGCAAACCGCTAAAGATCCTGTTCCGCGACCCCTGGGCGGTGGCGGCCCTCGGGTTTCTGGGCTTGGTCCTCTTCATCGCGGCCGTCGGCCCTTGGCTGGCTCCTGAGAGCCCGATAGACTCCAATCTGGCCGACCGCCTGCAGCCGGTGGGCACGCCCGGTCATCTCCTGGGGACGGATGAATTGGGCCGGGATGTCCTGAGCCGCCTCTTATATGGGGCCAGGCCTTCGGTAGGAGTAGGTTTTGCAGCAGTGGCTGTGGCCATGGCTGTGGGGGTGCCCCTGGGTCTGGCCGCAGGGTATTTCGGCTCTTGGGTGGATA
The DNA here is from genome assembly GCA_029960865.1 of Bacillota bacterium. Classification (GTDB taxonomy): domain Bacteria; phylum Bacillota; class Sulfobacillia; order RBS10-35; family RBS10-35; genus RBS10-35. The sequence goes on from JASBVX010000082.1 coordinate 5,701, forward strand.
GCCTTCTTTCCCGGACCACTGACGTTTTTCTGGCCTTTCCCTACGTCCTCCTGGCCATCGCCGTGATCGCCGCCCTCGGACCCGGCTTCTATCACGCCATGCTGGCAGTGGCCATCGCGGGCATTCCCTATTACATCCGCATTGCTAGGGGTTCGGCCCTGGCCCTTCGTCACCGGGATTTCGTGGAGGCGTCCAAATCGGCAGGGGCCTCCCACCTGAGGATCCTCTGGTCCCACATGCTGCCCAACGCCCTTTCCCCTCTCTTGGTGGCCGCCACCCTGGATGTGGGCTGGATGATCACCGCCGCGGCCGGCTTGAGCTTTCTTGGGTTGGGTGCCCAGCCTCCCATGGCGGAATGGGGTGTCATGTTGAGCGATGGGCGCCAGTTTGTGCGGGTGGCGCCTCACTTGACGTTAGTGCCTGGGATCGCCATCTTCGTGGTGGTTTTGGCCCTGAACATCTTGGGCGACGCCTTGCGGGATGTTTTGGACCCGCGCCTGGCAGGGCGCCGCTAGTCTTGATATCGGGGGGATGAGGATGTTGCAGAGGTATGTGGCTACGTTTTCCATCGTCGCTGCCGACCTGGAAGCGGGAGAATGGGGGATCGCCGTGGCCTCCAAATTCCTAAGCGTGGGGAGCGTGGTCCCATGGGCCCGGGCTCCCATCGGGGCAGTGGCCACCCAATCTTACGCCCATACTGGCTTTGGCCCCCAGGGGCTCTCCCTCATGGAAAGAGGGCTTTCGGCCCAGGCAGCCTTGGAAACCCTTTTGGGGGAAGATCCCCAGCGGGAGC
>JASBVX010000083.1 GCA_029960865.1 Bacillota bacterium
AGAGCCACTCCACCGTCCCCTTCACGGGGCTGAAGATCTGGATCGTCCTGCCGAAGACCCCCTGGCTGCGCTGGGCCAGCAGCTCTCCCTTTTCCACCGGTTCTCCCACTTCCTTAAGAAGCCAAGGGCGAGCCGCTTCCGGATTTCAGTGCTGCAAACCCAGCCCCTGCCGCAGGGAGAGGAAGAAAGGGGCGCCCAGAAAGGTCTCCACGTCCATAAGGGGGGTTCCCGGCACCACTTCCTCCCCCTCTTTGACCAGCGTCTTGCCCCCGGGGCTGCCCTGAATAGTTTCCTGAAAGGGACCGAATTGCAGGATGGGACGCTTTCTCACGGCCTGACCCTCCCCACCTTGGCCCGGATCGCCTGGGGAAGGAGCGGTACGCCCCGTCCATCCAGGACGATACCGACGACCCCGCCCCGCATCTTCTCCACCACCGGTTTCCCGGGACCTGCCCCCAGATCCACCCCCCGGGCAGGGATCAGCTCCACGGTCAGCACCTGGTCCCGGCGGGCCGGGATGACCACCCGGCCACCTCCGTCCACCTGCCCCTCCACCCCGAGCTCCGGGATGCGGTAACGAAAGGCGTGGCGCCCCGGGGAGAGGGTTCCCCAGGCCACGGCCGCCGAACCCAGGGGGAGAAGGCCCTCATCCCGCCAGAAGGAAAGGGCCTTTGCCGGCATCCGCCGGGCGAGAAGGCCTGCGTGAGGAAGAAGGTAGCGGGCATCCCCATAAACCCGATAGACGCCCCCGATGCGAAGGCCGTCCAAGAGGATCTCCAGAGCTCTTTCCGGCTCTTCCGACCTTCCCAGGATACCCCCCGATCCGATGAGGATATCCAGCTTGCCGGCCTCCAGAAGCCGCTGGCCCGTGGCCTGCTGGCCGAAGACATGGTCGAAGGTGCGCCTTTGCTGGATCCCCTTCAAGCCCACCACCAGTTCCTGATGCTGGCCAAAGGCCAGGCGCAAAGCCTCCTTGGCCAAAGCTTCCTCGAAGATCCGTTCCCCTTCGGCTTCCGGAAGGGTGGTGGGCCAGACGGCCCTCTGGTAGAGGGAGGCGATTTCTTGAGCGCCCTTGGGATGCCAGGCCAGGACGGCTTCCGGCCCCGCCGCCTCCACGGTGGTGAGAGCGCTGTAGCTGATCCCCAGATGGGCGCTGACGCTGCGGAAAAAGGTCCCGTCCAGGACGGAAAAGATGTCGGTGGTGGCGCCCCCCACATCGGCCGCCAAAAGCTGGAGACCATCCGCCTGGCCCGCCATCTCCAGAAGCCTTCCCGCCCCCCGGGGCGTGGGTTCCAGGTCTTCTCCGCAAAGGGCCGCCAGGCGAGGATAACCGGGGGCCCGGGCCATGACGTGATCCAAAAAGAGGCGGTGGACCAGATCCCGCACTGTACCCATCCGCTCTTCTTCCAGACTGGGACGGATATTTTCAGCAAAGAAAAGGGGATGGCGTCCTTCCAAAATATCGCGGATGTAGGCGTGGGCCCTCCGGCTGCCGGCAAAGATGATAGGTACCGGGCTCCCATCCAGGCGGGAGAGGGGATGGGCCGCCCGGATGATCTCCGCCAGGCGAACGGCCGGCATCTGCTGCGCATCGTCGGTACCTCCCGCCAGGAGGATGAGGTCGGGGCGAGCGCTGCGCACAGCGTCCACCAGCTCGGCCGGGGAAAGATGGCGGTCCAGGGCCAGAACCTCCGTCACCACCGCCCCGGCCCCCATGGCCGCTCTTTGGGCGCTTTCCGCCGTAAGGGTGCGCACGACGCCCCCCACCAGCATCTGCAGGCCTCCGGCAGCGCTGGAGGTAGCCGCCAGGTGGAAGCCCGGAAGGGGCGCGCCCGCCTCCCAGAGGGATCGTCCCGTCTGGGCCTCCAGCCGCCTGATGGCGGCCTCCACCCCCGGGAAGACATCCCCTTCTTCCACGGTGGTGGGAGCCGATGCCTGGCCCAGGAGAAAGAGAGTTTCCTCTCCTTCCTCCCAGAGGCAGGCTTTGGTGAAGGTGCTGCCCACGTCTAGAGTGATATGGTAGGGGCCCATGCCCTTTCTCCCTTATATGCGCCTTTCTTCGTAGAGGAGATCCAGAACCTCTTCCTTCTTGACGACCTGGAAGGGCCTGACGACCCCCAAGAGGGCCGCCAGAAACGTCAAGGGTATACTGTAGCATACCTCAGGAAGGAGATGGAGAGACGTCCAAAATGAAAGAGCCCCTGCCAGGAGAAGGGTGAGAAGGCTGCCTGCTGCCACCGCCAGAAGGGTATCACCCACCAGGAGAAACCCCAGCTCATCGCCCGCCACTCCCGCGGCCGCCAGGGCACCATAGCGCTGCCGCCGGGCAAAATACCCGATGAGGGCCCCGTTGCCCACCGCCAGGGCGGAGGCCACAAGGAGAAGGATGGCGGCCTGGGCAAGGGGGCCCCGGCCCGCCTTCAGGCTGGCGGCCAGGAGGGTCTCCCCGGCATGAGGCGTCCACACCTGAGGATTCCCTTCCCAGCGAAAGCTTTGGGGATCCACCCCCGGATAGAGCCATAAAAGTTCCCAGGTTCCCCTGGGCTCCCCTTCCGGAGGGGGAAAGGGTGTGATGACGGAGCGTCCGAAGAGCTTTTCGCAGCCTTCCACCGATCCCTCCTGCTGGAACCCGAGGGAGCCGACCGCCAAGGAGGGCACCTGGCCGCAGGAAAGGAAACCGCCTTTTCCTTGCGGAGACCATCCCAGCTCCGGCCGGCTCTCCGGGGAGACCAGGAGGAAGATCAGGGTGCCCTGGGACGTGTAGGACTCCACCGCCTGGAGGAGAAGGGATTTGGCCACCCGGATGTCTTTGAGGGGCGCCGTCCTCCCTTCTGGCCAAAAGAGGGCCGCCTGGGCCCCCAAGGGGATCTCCAGCGCTTCCACCCGGGGCACCTGTCCCCCGGATTCCTTCGCGCCATGCCAGAGGGCGGCTAGGGACATCTGGGCCGCAGCCGTCAGGAGAAGGAGGAGGAGCGCCCCTTGAGGCCGTCGCCGGAAAAAGAGGAAGAGAACCCTGGTCATCCAGCCCTTCATGGGAAGGTTTCCACTTCCCTCAGCTGGCCATCTTTTAAGTGGATGCGCCACTGGGCCCTTTCCACCACATAAGGGTCATGGGTGGCGATGACGAGGGTCTGGCCCATGCGGTGGAATTCCTCCAGCAGATCCAGGAGCTGAGCTGCGTTTTGGGAGTCGAGATTCCCGGTGGGTTCGTCGGCCAGAAGGATGCGAGGTTCATTGGCCAGGGCCCGGGCGGCCGCCACCCGCTGCTGCTCCCCTCCGGAAAGCTCGTAAGGGTAGTGGTCGGCCCTCCCCGCCAGGCCTACCCGCTGCAACAGATGGCGGGCCCTCTTCTCCGCCTCCCGCCGCCCCTTCCCCATCAGGAACATGGGCAGGGCTACGTTTTCCCAGGCCAGCAGCTCCGGCACCAGGTGAAACTGCTGGAAGATGAAGCCGATCTCCTGGCGGCGCACGCGGGCGAGGCGGGCCGCCGAAAGAGAGCTGTAAGCGGTGCCGGCCAGGCGGATATCCCCGAAGGTGGGGCGGTCCAGGCCTCCCATCAGGTGGAGAAGGGTGCTCTTCCCGCATCCCGAAGGGCCCGTCACCACCGCCAGAACCCCCTGGGGGATGGCCAGGCTCACCTTCTGCAGGGCCGTCACCCCCGCTCCCACCATGTAGACTTTCGTCACATTCTCCACTTCCAGAAGGGCTGCCTCTGTCACTGCTTCAACACCTCCACCGGCGAACGTCGCCCCAGGACCCCCAGGGCAAAGAAGGCCGCCATCCATCCCAGTAACCAGGAAACCCCCACCACCACGACCCCCTGGCCCAGGTAATGGCGGAGGCTCGCCCACCAGTCGGCCTGGCCGCCCAGAAGGGAGGGCAAAATGGCAAGGCTCATGAGAAGGTATCCCAGGATACCCCCCACGAGGGCGTAAAGGCCTCCTTCCAGGAGAACCAGCCAGGCTATCTCCCACCAGGTGGAGCCCAGGGCCACCAGGATGGCTCCTTCTTTCTGACGGCGGGCCACCAGATGGATCATCTGGCCGCCCAGGATGAGGCCTCCCAAAAGAAGGCTATAGAGAGCCAAGTTTTCCGAAGGCGGCTCTAGGTGAGGCGGCCCTACCGCCTTGATCCGGGTCACAAGGCCCGAGGGAGTCAAAAGGATGTCCGGACGCAGGGTAGCGGAACGGCGAAGATCGTAGAGGCTGACGGCAGTGCCCCCCAGCTGCCGGGCAATGGCCTCCGCCTGCACCCGTCCCTTCAAGGTGTCCTCCACCCGCCAGGACCACTGGTAGACCGGCACGGGACGATCCCCCGCCACCTCATGCCAAACCTTCCAGAAGAGGTCTGCGGGGATCCAGATGTCCCGGGTGGGGAGAAGGGCCCGGGCCATGACCGCCTGGGGCGGCTGCCCCTGGGTCACCACCTCCCCGTCGGGGGTAAAGACCAGCTGCTCCTGATCCCAAAAGAGCTGGTAGACGGCGGCGGGCCAAAAGCTATAGCGTTGGCCCTCTTCCCAGTTCCAGACACTCCCCTCCCCTTCCCCTTCCCGGCGGGGCAAGAAAAGGGAAAAGCGGGGCTCCGCGCCCAAGGTGCCGGGCACTACCCCCCAGAGGGTCCCCGGGGGAAGGGAGGGCGTCTCCTTGGGCCACTCCATGCCCCCGGTGAGGAGGTGGAAGGGCAGGCCTGCCATCTGGGCCTGGCTCCTGGCCACCAAGTAGTACACCTCCCCATCGGGATCACCAGGCGGGGATAGGGGGAGGCCCCGGGGAAGGATGGAAGCTCGTCCCCTTCCCGGTACCAGAAGGGCTGCAGAGGCTCTCCCGTAAGGTAGAGGCTGCCGGAGGAAAGATCGGGCCAAAAGAGATCCAGCTGGGTCTCGCCATTTTGAGGGAGATGGGCCCAGTTGGCCCGGGCATCGCCTGGCCGGGGGGAAGGCACTTCTCCGGTCCAGGAGAGGACATCTGCCCCGAAATAAGCGCGCCAAGCGGGGAGAAACCCGGGGGGTGGCCCCTGGCGCAGGGTGAGAAACGAGGTGAAAAGGGCGGCGGCCACCGCCACCGCCAAAAGGGAAAGGGCCGCTTCCAAGGCGTGGCGCTCCACGTTCCGCCAGGCCAAAGGCAAGAGCCTCATATGGCCAGATGCTCCTTCATGGCGACAAAGCCCAGGGCCAGCAGGGTAAGCAACACCGCCAGGGTCAGGAAAGAAAAGGCCAGCTGCACCCTGCGCATCTTCCGAAATACCGCCATCTTTTCGTCCCACCCCATGGTCTCCCAATCCTCCCAGGTGATCCCCAAAGCGCGCAGCAAAAAGGTGGGCCCCTTCGCGCCAGGGCTGAAGGAACCCACCTGCCATTGGTAAAGGCCTAGAAGGAGGAGGAAAAGGGCCGCCCCGTAAGGGATGAGCTGGTTCGCCATGCTCACCTATTCGCCGGGTAGTTGGGAGCCTCCTTCACAATCTGGATGTCATGGGGATGGCTTTCCCGGAGGCCATGGCCCGTGATGCGGACAAAGCGGGCCTTTTCGTGGAGCTCCCCCAGGTCGGCTGCTCCCACGTAGCCCATGCCAGCCCTGAGGCCCCCCAGGAGCTGAAAGACCACCTCGGAAAGGGGTCCCTTATAGGGCACCCGGGCTTCCACCCCTTCCGGGACGAATTTTTCCGCCTTTTGATCCTGGAAATAGCGCTCGCTGCTCCCCGCCGACATAGCCCCCAGAGACCCCATGCCCCGGTAGGATTTGTAGCTGCGGCCCTGGAAGATCTCCAGATCTCCCGGGGCCTCATCGGTCCCGGCCAAGAGGCTCCCCATCATGACGGCACGGGCCCCGCCCCCCAGGGCCTTGACGATATCGCCCGAGAAACTGATACCCCCATCGGCCACGATGGGGATCCCCTTCTCCCGGCCCGCCCGGGCAGCCGCCAGGATGGCGCTGAATTGGGCCACCCCCACCCCGGCCACCACCCGGGTGGTGCAGATGGTGCCGGGGCCCACCCCCACCTTGACGCCGTCGGCGCCTGCCTCCATCAAGGCCAGAGCTCCTTCGTAGGTGGCCACGTTGCCTGCCAGGACCGGCTGCTCCCGCCAGGTTGCCTTGAGCTTTTTCACCGTCTCCAGGACCCCTCGGGAGTGACCATGGGCCGAATCCACCACCAGCACATCCACCCCGGCGGCGATCAGGGCCTCCGCCCGCTCCATATCTTTGGGACCGGCCCCTACCGCAGCCGCCACCAGGAGGCGTCCCGAGGCATCTTTGGCGGCATGGGGGTACTGGCGCGCCTTCTGGATGTCCTTGATGGTGATGAGGCCCTTTAGCTTCCCCGCCTCATCCACCAGGGGAAGCTTTTCCACCTTGTGCCGGGCCAGAATCTGCCGGGCTTCCTCCAGGGTGGTCCCCA
>JASBVX010000084.1 GCA_029960865.1 Bacillota bacterium
CACCGCCAGATTGACAGCTCCTTTCGCCCAGGAACCGATCTGATTTTGATCGGCAAAGGGTTTGGCGGGATCCTGAACGCCTTCGGCCACTGCTTCATAACCCAACGTGCGCATCAAGAAGACGGCAAACTCTTGACGCGTCATCGGTTTTCCCACGCCGAAGGTGCCGTCGGGATAACCCTTGGCGATCCCAAGGATTTCTAAGACGTCCACATCGCCCGCGTAGGGTGCTCCAGGGGGAACATCGTTAAAGCTGGCCCTCGCCGGCGCCCCGCTTCCCAGGATAAGTCCTATGATCAAAAAGGTTGCCAGCAACCCTCGAAAGCGCATACACCCTGGCAAAAATTCCACCCCCTGCCAGATCTTTTCGGCAAGATTCCCGAATTTCCTCTTCGAATAGAGAGGGGGCAACCTTCGGTAGGGGGAGCCTTGGCCAATCCCTAGGGGGAGGGCTCCTCCTCCTGTAGGCTCTGGGCCATGGTTCTTCCGGCACGGCATTTCGCCCCGAAGGACGCCGCTCCTTGGGCAACGACGATCAGTCTAACGACCGATGTCTCCTTTGGATCGACACAACCGGGAAGACGGTAGATCTCGCCACTACCCAGCCCATTGGTTCCGGCGTGGCCACCAAACGCCCCCACGGCCTGATAGTAGGCGGCACCGCCTATGTCCTCGCCTCGTACGGCGTCTGGGTCTGGGATACCACCAACTCCCTTTACATCCCATACAGCAGCTAGAACCCGCCGGCCGGGCCGGTCACTGTATACCTCACACCGGCCAACGAGATCGGGCACATCGTCCAGCCTTAACCTCTCATCCACCACCAAAAAGGCCCCCGCTTCGAAAAGCGGGGGCCTTCCCTTTACTCTTTTTGTCCAGTGTCTGCTCCGAAACTTCTGCCCTTTCCCCGGGAGTCCCCTATGGCCCCACCGCCAGCCACACCCGCTCCCCCTTCACCGTGGGATCCCCCATCTGGCTGTAGAGGCGATAGCGCCCCCCCGCCAGGTAGTAAGGCATCCAGGTGCCGGTGGAGGTGTAGAAGGTCACCTGGAAAGGCGAAACGTTGAGGGTATTGGGGAGACCATCAGGCCCGAGAATGGGCTCATCCAGCTCATCTTTGGCCACCCATTCCCAGGTGAGCTGAGATACCTGACCCATGCGCCTGGCGGTGACATCGGGGTTCTCCATGGCCCTGGGGACCAGCTGCCAGTAGCTGGGGACCACCGGTCCCTTAGAGGTGAGGGCATAGACAGGAGTCAAAAGCTGCAGCCCGGCAATGCGAGCCCCCCCCTTATCGGTGACCGCATAGGCATAGGTCAGCTCGAGCCGGGGGGAGAAACCAGGGGCCAGGGGAAGGGTCAGGGGGGTACCCTGGTAATCCAGGGTCACATGAGTGCCGAGAAGAGAGGTTTCCCACCCCAGGATCCTCACCACCGCCCGCTCCGGAAGAGGGCTTCCAGCAAAGGCATAGAAAATCTTTCCCTGCCACAAGAGGGTCGTCACATAGGTTCCGGGGGGGACCGACGCCAGCTGATCCAATCCCAACGACCCATTCTCCGGTACCAGGCCCAGGTGCCAGCCCGGCAGCAAAGGAACCTCCTCCCCATCGATAGTCCAGCTCTGGCTGGAGCGGGCCTGCAAAAGCCCCGTCTTGGTCTGGCCCGTGATGTAGACGAAGGGCAAAGGACTCTCAGGATTCTTGGGGGCTTGCCACAGGATAAGGGGAAAGCGTCCTTGCGAAAGCTCCGTCAGGATCTTTCCCTTCGCCAGGGAGAGGGAGAGGATCTCCCCATCCCAGGCGATACGGGACTTCTCCGTCAAGAGGAGTTCCTCGTTCCTTGGGCCGCCTCCCACCAACAGGCGCAGGCTCTTATCCTCCTTGGGATCGGCCAGATAGATGAAACGGGGCTCCAGGGGCACCAAAGGATAGATCTCCAGGGACTGGAGCTCATCGCCCAGAAGGACATACTGGACAGCTGCGGGAGAAGGCACCTCCTTCAGGGAGATCTGGGACGGAAGGAGCTGCAACACCCCATCGGCCAGGAAGAGAAAATCCTTCCCCTCTTCATCCCGCAACAGACCATACTGTCCCTTCACCGCCGGTTTCAGGCCCATAGGGATCTGGGAGGGATCGGTATTCAAAAGGCTCAGGACTTGCCTGGGTGCCGGAGGACTGGGGGCCTCTTGGGATGGTTTTACCTCCGTCATCGGAACGGCAGGGGCCTTCGCCATAGGCGCAATGTAAGCCGCCTTGCCCTCCTTGTTGAGAAGCAGAAGGACATCCTTTTGCAAAAGGCCCTCCCAGCTCCCTGCCGGGCTTACCGGCTGGCGGGCCAACGGATAGCGCTTTTCCCCCAGGAGAAGGGTGGTCTCGCCCACTTCCCGAAGGCGACCCTTAAGAATAGCCTTTTCCCAGGGAGAAGAGGATCTTTGCGCATCGTTCCAGAGGATCTGGGCCACTTCCCCCCAAGTAGCCAGCCGGGAAAAGGAGAAATCCTTCAGGTTCTGCAAGAGGCCCAGGTCCCTCGCCTTTTTGAGAACCCCTTCCTCCCAGGAAAGGTCCTGGGGCAAGGGAACCTCCTTCGCTTTGAGGATAAGGGCCAAAGCCTCCCCTAAGGTCACCCCTTTTTGTGGCTTCAGCGTCCCGTCGGGATAACCCTGGATCCAGCCCAAGACATATCCGGCGTAGATGGCACCCCGCAACGCCGGCCGGATGTCCTTGGCATCGGGGAAAGGCGGCTGGCTGCTCAAAAGGGCCTTGGCCAGCCCTTCCTGGTTCATATACCGGATGAGAAGATCCACCATATCCTGGCGGGTGAGGGTAGCCTGGGACGATAAACCGGGATTAGCCGCCAAGATGCCCAAGGCGGCCAGCCTTTCCATAGCCTCACCGTAGGGAGCGGAAGGCGCTTGCAAAAAGAAGGTGGGGGAAAGGGCAGGCGCAGCCAGAGCCTTCCCGGGGAAGGCCAGGAGAAGAAGCAATAAGGCCAGGGCGGCTCGTCCCCTGGGCAGACCCTTCACCCTTCCTCGCTATGTTTAGTATAGGGAACGAAGGCCTGTTTTCAGGCTTTTCCTCGCAAATGTCACCAACTTGTAACGATCTAACGCAGGTACCGGCCCTGGATCACCGGGCGGCAGGCACCTCCTACCCAGATACGGGGGTCCCCTTCATCCGAGAATTCCACTTCTACCTCGATGGTGCTGGGTCGCCGCAACCCTTCCCCTTGCTGGATGGAAAAGCTCAGGCGAGGCCTTTGGGCCGCCTCTTCCTCTCCTTCCCCGGGACGTATCAACCGCAGGTGGGGCACACCGTTGGCATCGGTATCTCCCAGGAGGTGGGGCAGGGGAAAGGCTGCAGGGGACCCTGCAGGGCCCAAAAACCCCTGATCCAAGAGGTATCGGGCCAGACAGGCGGCTGCCGTCCCGGTGGCCGCCTCCTCCCGGATACCAAGGCGAGGAGCGAACATCCGGGCTTCCGCCGCTGCCGAAGGCCGGGATCCCGGGAGGGCAAAGGCGTAGATCACCGAAACCGCGAGGCGCCGGGAAAGGCGGTCCAGCTCCTCGAAGCGAGGCCGGATGTCATAAAGGGAGGCCTGGTCCCGCACCGGCACCACCAGCACGTTGAGACCGATGTCGTACACCGCGCAGGGGGCAGGGCCGGGAGCTCCCGCCGCCACCCCGATGTTCCCTTGCGCCTCATCCCCCCCAATCCCGAAGGGGTCGAGATCATCCTTGGCGGGACGGAGTCCCAAAGCCCTTTCCAGCTCCTCCTCCTCCTCTTTGCGCAGGGAGCGCAGCCGGACAGGCGGGGGAAAGCCCAAGAGGATCCGGCGCAAATGGCGGGGCTGAGGCTTGGCCCCGCCATACTGGATCTGGGCTTCCAGGAGCCCGGCCCGGGTTTCCACCTGGACATGGGGTCCCACCAGGGATCCTTCCAAAGCCAAGACCCAGAGGGCGGCCAGGGTGGCGTGGCCACAGATGTCCACTTCGGTGGTGGGAGTGAAAAACCGCAGAGCCAGATGGCCCTCTTTGCGGGGAGGGAACACATAGGCCGTTTCGGAGAGGTTGATCTCCCCCGCCAGAAGCTGCATCTCGCGGGAAGTGAGGACCTCAGCCCCCTTTACGATGCCGGCGGGATTGCCGCCAAAAGGCCGGGAGGTGAAGGCATCGACGGTATAAAGGTGCAGAAAGTCCATATGGACCCTTATTTCGTCCTGACCGGACCCTTTCCTCCTAGCGACCCCCGATGACCCGGCCTCCCTGCAGGCGGGAGGGCAACTCCTTGCCTTCGAAGGCGATGGCACCGGTGAAGAGGTTCAAGGTCCAAGAACCTTGGTAGCGGGGATGGGGCGTGTTCTCGTACCAGTATACCCGGGTCGAATCCACATCCACGATGACGGTGGAACCCCTGCGGGTGAGGGCGGCGGAGAGGCCGTCGCAGAGCTTCAAGAGGCGGAGCATGGGCAAAAGGGCCGGTGGGAAATCTGAGGGGAGCTCCTCTTCCTGGTGGTGGTGATAGCGCACCAGCTGCACCACATGGGGATGTTCCCGATAGAAGGTTTCGGCCATGTCGGCGCTCCGGTAAGCATGCAACTTGGAAGGCTCGAAGGCGTCCCGGGGGTCCACCACGTCCCCCACTTTCAGGTGGGGCTGAACTTTGCCCAGGTCGTGAAAAATGATGGCCCGCACCAGATGATCCTTTTCGATGCCCAAAAAATGGCCCTGGGCTTTCCGGTGGAGATCGGCCAGGACCTTCAGGGCGTTGATGACGTGGCGGTAACCGCCGTCCTCGATGATCCCCGTGATGCGGATGGTGTGGGTGGCAGGATCGAAGATATCCTGGAATTCCGGCGTGCTCTTGAGCTTCACTTCCACTTTGGTGTTGGGAAGGGTCAGGGCGAAGGCATCATCCAGTTCATCCCGGGCTGAGAGGAGCTGGCGCTCCATGCGCCGCTCCTCCGTCACATCCGTGAAGGTCTGGATGGCTCCCACCACCTCTCCCTGAAGAACAAGGGGTACGAAATTGGCATTCCAAACTCGTCCGTCTTTGAGGGGCGTGTCCACGTTATAGATAGGCTCACCCGTTTTCAGAACCTGGAAGATGGGCGAGGTGTCCCGGCTGATCACTTCCGCCTGTTTGCCGATGCGGTCCTTGGCCCGATGGCCGGTGAGACGCTCGGCCGCCGGATTGAATTCCCGGATGACGAGGTTCTTATCGACGACGACGATTCCCTCCCGCAGGGAGTGGAGGATAGCGCGGGATAGATCTTCCGTGCCCATTTGCAGGCTTTTTCTCAATTGATCTGCAGCGCGGGCCATAGCCCACCTCCTTTTGCAGAGATTCCGTCCTTTCCCATATCGAAGGAAGTCCTCCGTTTGTTTAGTCTCTTGATAGGAAAGGATGACGAACGTGGATTTGGCAGCCAGCGGCGAAAAGAAACTGATGTGGGCCAAGAGGCACATGCCGGTGCTCTCCCACATCGAAAAGAGGTTCGCCAAGGATCAGCCCCTCCAAGGCCATCGCATCTCCATGGCCCTCCACCTGGAGGCCAAGACGGGGGTATTGGCCCTTTTGCTGCAAACAGGCGGGGCGGACGTGACCGTGTCGGGAAGCAATCCCCTTTCCACCCAAGACGATGTGGCGGAAGCCCTTCGCCAGAAGGGTTTACGGGTGCTGGCCAAGCGGGGAGTCACGGTGGAGGAATACCGGAACTGGCTCAAAGAGAACCTCCGCACCACCCGCCCCACCCTCATCGTGGACGATGGGGGCGACCTCCTGGAGCTTTTGCACGGTGAGATGGCGGACCTGGCGGGCCATGTGTTCGGCGGTGCGGAAGAAACCACCACCGGCATTACCCGCATCAAGGCCCTGGAGAAAAAAGGAGAGCTCCGCATCCCCATGATGGCCGTCAACGATGCTCGCCTGAAGCACCTTTTCGATAACCGCTACGGCACCGGCCAATCGGTCATGGAAGCCTTCATGCGGGTGACCAACCTTATCGTGGCGGGCCAGGTGGTGGTGGTGGTAGGTTACGGCTGGTGCGGCAAGGGTGTGGCGGAAAAAGCCAGGGGCCTGGGTGCCCGGGTGGTGGTGACGGAAGTGGATCCCGTGAAGGCCCTGGAGGCCCATATGGATGGCTTCTCCGTGATGCCTTTGGAAGAGGCCGCCGCCATCGGCGACATCTTCATCACCGTCACGGGAGGGTGGCACGCCATCTCCGAACCCCACTTCAAGGTGATGAAGGATGGGGCCTTCTTGGCCAATGCGGGCCACTTTGACGTGGAGATCGATATCCCGGCTCTGGAGAAGGAAAGCGATTCCGTGGAAGAGGCTCGGCCCCACATCCGGGGGTATCGCCAGAAAGACGGCCG
>JASBVX010000085.1 GCA_029960865.1 Bacillota bacterium
CCTCCTTCCTCTTCCCATTGTACTGCGGCCGGTCAAAGGAAGGAGGAAGCCCCTGGTCACCCCACCGGCAAAGATGGGGACCCCCGTTTCTGCATCCTAGATGGCGACGAAAAAGGGCCGATCTCCCAGGACCCATAGGGCCCGGGCGGGCCGAAGGCGGTTCGGGGCCGGGTACCTCCTTTAAGCGTCTTCCGGAAGGAAATGTTCCCAGATCCGGGGAAGGCTTGCGCTCAAGAAGACCGGGGTGTTTTCTCCCCCAGCTTTTCCGCCCAGCTGGCCATCTTTTGGAGGGCCTTCTTCTCGATGCGGCTGACATAGCTCCGGGAGATCCCCAAAAGAGAGGACACTTCCTGCTGCGTCCGGGGCTGATCGTCATAGAGACCGTAGCGGAGCACCACCACCGCCCGCTCCCTGGAAGGAAGGCGGCTCACCATCCGCTGCACCTCTTCCGCTTCCCAGGCCCTTCCCACCTTCTCCGCAATCCCTTCCTCATCGGCAGCCAGGCGATCCAAAAGGGAGATCTCATCCCCATCCCGATCGGTGCCGAGGGGTTCCTGCAAAAAGACTTCCCCCCGGGTTTTCTTCTGGGCCCGAAGGTGCATCAGGATCTCATTCTCGATGCAGCGGGCGGCATAGGTGGCCAGCCTGGTCCCTTTCTCCGGCCGGAAGGTCTCGATGGCTTTGATCAGCCCCACCGCCCCCATGCCGATGAGATCCTCCATGTCCTCCCCCGTGCTCTCGAACTTTTTCACCACGTGCACCACCAGACGCATGTTGTGTTCGATGAGCTTTTTGCGGGCGTCTGCGTCTCCCTCGGCCAAGGCCTTGAGGTAAGCCTCCTCTTCGTCGGGAGACAGGGGCTGGGGAAAGGAACTGCGGCTTTGCAAGTACCCCGGTAGCCCCAAGAGCCCCCGCAAAAGGGCGAGGCCCAAAAGGGCCCACAAGGAAACCCCCACATCGCTTCCTCCTCAATAGAACCAGACTATGAGGGAGGGCCCTGGGCGGTTCCTCCGGTCGTTCGGCCATCGGCCCCTTGTGGCCCCTTGGGTTATACTGGCCTTACCAAAAGAACAGCTGGGGTGAAGAAGTGAGCCTGCGGCTTTCCCCCGATGTGGAACGCGCCTATGAGCAGATGAAGGCTTTTGTGGAAACCTACCTGCAGCCCCTGGAAGACCAGCTGCCCCCTTTTGCCCAAAAACTGGCCCCGGAAAAAGCGAGGGACGTGCGCCGGGCTCTCGAAGCCGAGGGCCTCGTGGGATGGGCGGTTCCCAAAGATCTTGGAGGCCATGGCCTGGGCATCCCCGGCCTTTGCGCCGCCAGGGAGGCCCTGGCCCATACCACCCTCTGGAGCCTGAGCCCCGTTTTGGGAAGCGAACCGCCCATCCTCCTCTACCAGGCCTCCCCCGCCCAAAAGGAAGCCTTTCTCTTGCCCACCCTCAAAGGGGAGCGCCACGGCGCCTTCGCCCTCACGGAACCGGAAGCCGGCTCCGATGCCGGCTCCCTTTCCATGGAGGCCCTTCCGGTGGAAGGGGGATACCTGCTCACGGGCACCAAAGTCTTCATCTCCTTCGTGGAGGAATCCGACTACGCCCTGGTCTTCGCCCGGGTTCCCGCCAAGGGGGTCACCCTCTTTTTGGTGGACCTGCCCTCCCCCGGCCTGGAAATCGCCCGCATCATGGAGACCATGGGGGGCGCCCGAGTAGCCCGCCTGGAATTTCAAGAGGTCTTTGTTCCCACAGAGCGGCGCATGGGAGAAGAAGGGGAAGCTTTCGCCCTGGCCCAGCACTGGTTCGATGTGGACCGCATCGCCCTCCAGCCCCCCATCTGCATCGGGGCCTCCCACCGGGCCCTTTCCCTGGCGGCCAAGATGGAGCTTCTCAGCGACGAAGAGATGGGCTCTTGGACACTCCGCCTGGAGGCGGCCCGGGCCCTCATGTACCGGGCGGCCCAAGAGGCGGAAGAAGGCCGCCCCGTCCGCCATCAGGCAGCCATGGTGAAAAGCTTTGCGGTGGAACTGGCCCTTTCCCTTTTGGATCGCGCCCTGGACCTCTTGGGGCCTCAAGGGTATAGCCAACGGTTTAGGATTGAACGATACCGGCGGGATATCCGCCGCTTCGCCATCGCCGCCGGCACCCTGGAGATCCAAAACCATATCATCGCCCGGGGCCTTCTCAAAGGCTACTCCCGCCCCTTACCCGGGGAGGTGAATTGATGGAGATCCGCCAGGCAGCCCAGGAATGGGTCCGCCGGATCCTTGCTCCCAGGGAAGATCTGCGGTGGGAGCATCCCTTGCCGGAAGCAGCCGCAAAAGAGATCCTCGCTTTGAAGAAAGAGAGCGGTTTTTGGGCCCTTTCCCTTCCTGAAGGAGAAGGGGGGGCCGGACTCTCCTTGGAAGAAGAAGCCGCCTTTTGGGAAGAAGCCCATACCTCTCCCCTGGGCCTCTATGGGAGAAGCCTTCTCCTGGCGGGGGAGGTCCCCTTTCCCCTGCAGAAGGACCTTTCGTTCGTCCGGGAAACGCTTAAGGAGGGTCGGCGCACCGTCACCTGGCTCCTCTCCCGCCCCTTTCAAGAGGGTCCCCATCCGGTGCTGGTGCCTTCCCGGTGGGACTGGCTCTTTTTGTGGCATCCAGCGGAAGGAGGCGTTCTCCTTTCAAAGGAGGGAGCCCTTCTAGGGAAGAAGCTGGAGCCCACCATGGGAAGCTCCTTTTTGCTGGAGCTGAGAGGGGACGAGCAGGGAGACACCTTCCCCCCGAGGGAGGAGGGAGACCTTTGGGTCGCCCGCCAGCAAATCCTTCTGGCCGCCGGGGCTCTTGGCGCCGCCCGCCGCTCCCTTTTGGAGAGCCTTCCCTACACCCAGACCCGCCAGACCTTTAAGGCACCCCTCAGCCAGAGGCAGGCCATCCAGTGGCTCTTGGCCGCATCCGCCAAGGAGATGGAGACGGCCCGGGCCCTTTTGGGCCAGGCTTTCAGGGACCCCCTCTCCTACGGCTCCCTGGCCAAAGCCTGGGCGGTGGACGTGGCCCTAAGGGCGGTGGATCGCACCATCCAGATCTTCGGAGGATCGGGCTACACCAAAGAATTGCCCTATGAAGAGTACTGGCGGGAGCTGCGCCTCTATCGCCACCTTTTAGGAGATCACCAAGAGGTCTTGAAGGCTTTGGGCCAAAAAGAAAAGGCATCTCTCTTGAAGGAGGCCAAGCCATGACCCCTGACTGGGAAGCCCTGCTTGCGCCCCGCTCCATCGCTGTGGTGGGGGCATCGCCCCAGCGGGAAAAGTTTTCGGGAAGAATCCTTCTAAACCTTCGCTTGAGCGGGTTTTCCGGAACCCTTTGGGCCGTCAATCCCAAGTACGAGGAGGTGGATGGGGTGCCCTCCTTCCCCTCCGTGAAAGACCTTCCCCAGCCTCCTGATCTCCTCCTGGTGGCCATCCCCGCCCAAGGGGCGGTGGAGGCGGCCGAAGAAGGGGCACGCCTTGGCGCCAGGGCGGCGGTCATCCTCTCAGGGGGCTTTGCCGAAACCGGCCCTCAGGGGAAAGCGCTCCAGGAAAGGCTCTTGGCCCTCACGCCCGCCATGACCCTCTATGGCCCCAACTGCCCAGGCCTTTGGCAGGTGAAAAAAGGTCTTGTCTACAGCTTCAGCGAAGATTTCCGGCCCGATATGCTGCGCCCGGGCCCCATCGGCCTCATCACCCAGGGAGGGGCCCTGGGAAGAACCCTTTTGGATGCCATGGAAGAAGGCCTGGGCTTCAGCTCCTGGTTTTCCACCGGCAATGAGGTCCATCTGGAGGCGGCCGATTTTCTCGCCTTTTTCTCCAAGGACCCGGATACCCAGGTGGTGGCCATGATCCTGGAGGGGTTGCGGGATCCAGAGGCCTTTTTGTCGGCAGCCAAAGAAGCCCTTTCGCGGGGAAAGGAGCTTTTGGCCCTTCCCGTGGGGGTGACAGCACCGGGCCTGAAGGGGGTACGGCGCCATACCGGTAAGGATCGCCCCCGGCCGGAGGATCTCTCTTTCTGGCTGCAAGAAGGAGGGGTTAAGGAAGTCGGGGACCTGGAGGAGCTCCTTTCCTCCCTGCGCCTGTTCCAAGCTTATCCCCGAAGGGCGCAAGGGGGACTCGCCATCCTTTCCTTTTCCGGAGGGACCGGGGCCCTTTTGGCCGATGCCGCCTTCCGGGCAGGCGTTCCATTGAGCCGCCTCGCCCCTTCCACCCAAGAGGCACTGGCTTCCTTCCTCCCTTCCTTTGGCTCCTACCAAAATCCCCTGGACCTCACCACGGCCGTCCTGGGGGATCCCCAGCTTCTCATCCGGGCCCTCCAGGTGGTGGCGGCCGACCCGGAGGTAGGCTTCATCCTGGTGCCCCTTCCCCACCGCCTGGACCGGGTGGACGCCATCATTTCCCAGGAAATAATGGCAGCAAAACCCCATCTACCAAAGCCTCTGGGGGTCATCGCCCCCTCCCCCTCCTTTCCAAGGGAGAAGGCCTTCTCCCTCTACGACGGGAAGGTACCCCTTTTCCGCCACATCCCGTCCGCCATGAAAGCCCTTTCCCTCTGGTTCCAAAAGGAAGCCCCGTCATCCCCCCATCTCTTGGAGGTGAAAAGCGTTGAACCTCGATGAGCTAGTCCAGGAAGACCGGGTCCACCGCTCCCTCTATGTGGAGCCCTCCATCTTCGAAGCGGAAATGGAAAAGATCTTTCACCGGACCTGGGTTTTCATCGGCCACGAATCGGAGATCCCCGAGCCCGGCGATTACCGCACAGCCCGGGTGGGGCGCCAACCCCTCATCATGAGCCGCCACAGCGACGGCACCCTCCATGTGCTTCTCAACCGCTGCATGCACCGCGGTTCCCTGGTGTGCCGGGCCGAGCGGGGCAACACCACGGCCTTTCGCTGCATGTACCATGGCTGGGTTTACGACACCCAGGGAAAGCTCATCGGCGTTCCCTTTCCCGGAGGGTACGGGCCGGACTTTCGCCTGGAGGACTATGGCCTGAGGCAGGTCCCTCGGGTCGCCTCCTACCGGGGCTTTGTTTTCGCCAGCCTTTCCCCTGCAGGCCCCGATCTTTTGGCACACCTGGGCCAGGCCAAGAATTACCTGGATCTCATCCTCGATGCCGCCCCCGAAGGGACCATCACCGTCCGCTCAGGCATCGAGAAATATCAGTTTCCCGCCAACTGGAAGCTCCAGATCGAAAACCTTCTGGATGGCTACCACCCCAACTTCACCCACCAGATCGCCTTTGAGATCTCGGAAGAGCGAAAAGGGGCCAGCGGCCGCAAAGCCAACAGCGAAGGATCGGGGGCCGTCACCCGCAGCTTTCCCGGCGGCCATGCGGTCCTAGATTACCGCCAGACCAACCGGGGTTACCGGGCGGGGGACCAGCGCTGGGCCCTCTACCGGCAGAGCCTGGTGGAGCGCCTGGGAGAGAAGAGGGCGGAAGAGGTATTAAAGGCCGACATCCAGCTCTTCATCTTCCCCAATCTCTTCTTCCAAAACGCCCGCCAGCATTACCGGGTCGTCATGCCGGCCGGACCCGAAAAGACGGAAGTGCAGGCCTTCCCCTACACCCTGGATGGCGCTCCCGAAGAGCTGAACCGCCAGCAGGTGCAGAGCCTTTCGTGGTGGGCCTCCCCTGCCGCCTTCGGCCAGCCGGATGACCTGGAGGCCTTCGTGCGGGTGCAGGAAGGCCTTTACGGCGAGGCGGCGCCCTGGGTTCTCTTCTCCCGAGGTCTTCACCGGGAAAAACACCTTCCCGGAGGCGAAGTGGTGGGGGACATCACCGATGAGGTGCCGCAAAGGGGCATTTACCGCGCCTGGAAGGAGTGGATGCAAGGTGGCCGGTGATTTCTCCCCTCTTCTTTACCGGGAAGCCCGCCTTTTGGATGAAGGCCGCTTTGAGGAGTGGCTTTCCCTTTTCACCGGAGATGCCATCTACTGGGTCCCGGGAGACAATGCGGAGGATCCCATGGCAGCCAGCATCATCTATGACGACCGGCCCACCATGGAAGATAGGGTGAGACGCCTGCGGAGCCCTTTGGCCTTCTCCCAGTCGCCCCCTTCCCTGACCCTCCATCAGGTCTCCAACGTGGAGGTCCTGGAGGAAGAAGAGGACCGGGCGGAAGTAGCCTGCGCCTACGTGATCCACGAGAACCGCCTGGGCCTCTCGAGGGTCTTTGCCGCCAGGGCCTACTTCTCCTTGCGAAAGGAGGAAGGGACATGGAAGATCGCCCGCAAAAAGGTGGTCCTTTTGCAGCGCCAGGATCCCCTCTACAACCTGACCTTCCTCCTCTGACCATCCGCAGCGAGTTTGCGGC
>JASBVX010000086.1 GCA_029960865.1 Bacillota bacterium
TCCCTCCACCTTTTCCGCCCGGGCCACCACCCTCACCCGGCTACCCAGGGGAGCCGCCCCCTTGTGGCGGAGGTTGATCCCGATGCCGGCTCCTTCTTCTCCTTCTTGCAGATGGGGCAGCAACACCAAACGGGAAGCCCACTCGGCATAGTGGACCAGCCACCAGGTGGCCAGCACCGGATGGACCACCTTCCCCTGGAAGGCCGCCGCCATCCCCGGCTCCACCGTAAAGGTGACTTCTTGCGAAAATCCCTCTGCCATCGGCTTCATCTTAAAGTTCCTTCATCTTTTCGAAAGGATTGCGGCAGCTGCGGCAGTAATAGATGCTGCGGCAGCGGGTGGGCCCAAAGGCGGCCTCCAGGATGGCATCGCTGGAGCCGCAGTAGGGGCAGGTGACCCCCTCCACCGGGCGGGCCTTGGGGGGGCGAGGCGGCGCGATGCCAAAGGCCTGAAGCTGGGCCCGGCCCTCCTCGGTGATGCGGTCGGTGGTCCAGGCAGGGGACAGGCGAAAGCGCACCGCCACTTCTTCCACGTCAGGGAGCAAGGAGGCCTTTTCCTCGACTTCCTCCCGGATGATGTCCAGGGCCGGGCAGCCGGTGAAGGTGGGGAGAAGATCGATCTCCAGTCGCCCCTTTTGAAAGCGGACTTCTTCCACCAGGCCCAAATCCACAATGTTCAAGGTGGGAATTTCCGGGTCTTTGACTTCCTTCAAGAGGGCCAGCACGTCGTCCCGCATCACACCTCACCTCACCAGGCAGCAGCAGGATCGCTGCGGTAGACCTCGCTCAAAGCCCCCAAAAGCTCTTCCAGCTGATCCGTATGCCGGCCCTGGCGCCCTCCGGGAGCGGCCGGCAGGGAAAGCTCTTCCGGGACCCAGGCCCCCAAGCCGAGGGGGATGAGAAGCCCTCCCCAGGCTTCCCGCCATTCCTCCCACCACTGACGGGGCCTGGTGGGCAGCAGCCCCTGGGCCACCGCTTCCTCCACTCCTGCCCCTTCCTCGAAAAGGCCCGGCACATCCTCCAGCACCGCCGAAAGGGCCTTTTCCAACCGTTGCCGGGCCTCCCCCTTTCCCTGGGCCAGCCGTTCCAACCAAAGCCGCCCATGGGCCAGGTGGTAGCTTTCCTCTCGCTGCAGCCTCTCCACCACCTCCGCCAAGGGACGGAACGAGGAGCGGGCCAGGTGGCGCAGGCGGATGTCGTCGAAGAGGTCGTAGGCGACGTGGCGCACCACCGTATAGGCCCAATCGCCTTTGGGCCTTTCCAAAAGCCAAGCGTTGCGCCGCTCCTCCGGCTCCCGCAGGAACGCCAGCCGATCGGGATCTTCGCCCGTAAGGTCGTGGAGAAGCTGCAGGTAGACCGATGCGTGGGCGATCTCATCCTGAGCCAGGGAACTGATGGCGATATCTTCTTCGATAAAAGGGGCAAAGGCCGTCCATTCCGAATCCCGGTGGCCCAAAATGAGCTCATCGTCGGCCGTGCTCAAAAGGATCTCCCTCAGAACGTCTTTCATCCCTGCCGTCCCTCCTGGAGGCGACGCCACTTTTCCACCGTCTTGCGGTAGCCGATGCCCAGGCGGTAGCTACGATCGGTGTAGGTCTTCAGCATGGGGGCATCGGCTGCGGACGTCTTGCGCATGGCCTTGCGTGGAGCCACCCAGAGACTGCGGAACTCCCCTCGGCGGGTAAAGGCCTCCTTGGCGAGAAGGTAAGCCATGTCCACATCTCCGGCCAAAACGCTCCCGACGTGGACATGGGGTTCCCCGCTCTTCTCCTGGCCGAACACCTCAAAGACCTGAAGGTTCATGCCACCTCCACCTCCCCGGCCAGAAGGGCCCGCACCCACTGGCCCCCATCGTGGGCCAAACGGCGCAGGGCCAGCCGCTCCCGGGTGAGGGGGCCGTGGCCCTGGATGACCTGCCAGAATTCATCCCATCCCGGGTCGCTGTAATGCCATACCCCGTCTTCATCTTTTCGGATGTGGGGATCGGGCACCTGGAGGCCCATGCCCCAGATCTTAGGCACGTAGCGGTTCAAAAACTGCTGGCGGAGCTCCTCGTTGGTCTTGATGCGGATCTTCCAGCGCTTGGCTTGCTCCAGATTGGGGGAATCCTGATCCGGTGGCCCGAAGAAATGAAGAAGGGGCCGCCACCAGCGGTTGATGCCATCCTGGAGCATGGCCCGCTGGGCCGGGGTGCCCCCGGCCAGCGTGAGGACGATATCCTCCCCGTGCTTTAGATGAACAGCCTCCTCCGAGCAGATGCGCTTCAGGATCCGGGCATAAGGCCCGTAGCTGGTCTCCAAAAGGGCCGACTGGGTCACCAGGGCCGCCCCATCCACGAAGAAGGCGATCACCCCCACATCGGCCCAGGTGGGAGCCGGGTAACTGAAGACATTGTGGAATTTGGCCCGGCCTTCGATGAGGTCCGCCAAGAAATCCTCCCGGGTCTTTCCCAGAGGCACCGCCAGATCCTCCGCCACCCGGTAGAGAAGCTGGGCGTGGCCCACTTCGTCTTGGACCTTGGCCAACACCGCCAGCTTTCGCTGCAACGTGGGCGCCCGCGTGATCCACTCCCCTTCGGGAAGGGCCCCCATGATCTCCGAGTTGGCGTGGGTGAGGATGAGGCGCAGGGCCTGCTTGCGATACTCCTGGGGCATCCAGTCTTCGGCTTCGATCTTTTCCCCCCGGGCGATCCGCTCTTCGAATTCCAAAAGGCGATCCTTATCCTCCATTGTCTATCCCTCCGATCCCTTGGATTGCGAAACGGTAAAAGCGGTGGGCCAGCTCTTCGGGACTCATGGGACCCTCCGGCCGATACCACTGGTACATCCAGTTGAGCCCCCCCAAGATCCACCGGACGGCCAAGCCCTCATCCGCGTGGGGAAAGGCTTCTTTCACCAAGCGGCGCCAGAGGGCCTCGTAACGGCGGCGAAGGGAGAGGATCTCGTCCCGCGCCTCTCCCTGGAGATGCTGCCATTCGTGGAAGAAGACGCTGGCCGCCGAAAGATGATCCGCGACCACCCGGGCATGGGCCAAAAAAGCCTTTTCCAGGCGTTCCGCCGGGGACGCCGGGGTCTCCCAGAGGGGCTCCAGGGCAGAAAGGAAAGCCTGGGCTGCCTCCAGGGTGATGCGGTGGAGGAGCTCTTCTTTCTTTTCCATGTGGG
The DNA here is from genome assembly GCA_029960865.1 of Bacillota bacterium. Classification (GTDB taxonomy): domain Bacteria; phylum Bacillota; class Sulfobacillia; order RBS10-35; family RBS10-35; genus RBS10-35. The sequence goes on from JASBVX010000086.1 coordinate 3,161, forward strand.
CGTAAAGGCTTCCCCGCTGCATCCCAAGGGCCTCGGCCAGATCCTGCAGCGAGGTGCCGTGATAACCCTTGGTGCGGAAAAGATCGGCAGCGGCCGCATAGAGTTCCCGCTGACGCTGGCTTCTCGCCATGGCCACCTCACCCTACCAAACGTTTGTTAGGGTTACTATAGTCGGCGGTGGGCTGCGATGTCCAGACTTTTCGTCAAGGCGGCTTGGATCTTTTCCGCGGGGCCGGCGGGAGGGACTTTGGACACCCAGAGGAGGTATTCCACGTTCCCTTTTTTGGCCCCCAGGATGGGGGAAGGGGTCACGTCCCGGGGGTAAAGGCCCAGGGACGGCAAGGTCTCCCAAAAGCGGGCGAGGATGGCCCCGTGCACCTCTGGGCTCCTCACCACGCCCCCCTTTCCCACCTGCCCGCGGCCAGCTTCGAACTGAGGTTTCACCAAAAGGATCCCCTGGGCCTCCGCGGAGAGGAGGGCCACCACCGCGGGGAGAACTTTTTCCAAGCTGATAAACGAGAGATCGGCTGAAAGAAACTCCACCGGCTCGGGAACCAGGGGCCGATCCAGGTAACGGGCATTGACCCTCTCCAGCACCACCACCCGGGGATCCTCCCGCAGCCGGACGTCCAGGCGGCCATAGGCCACATCCACGGCGTAGACTTTCCGCGCCCCCCGCTGCAAAAGCGCATCGGTGAATCCTCCGGTGGAAGCTCCCAGATCCAGGCAGACCTTTCCTGCCACGGGAATCCCAAAGGTTTCGAGGGCGTGATCCAGCTTGAGGCCTCCCCGGCTGACGAAGGCCTTTTGCCGCGGCCTTAGCTCCACCGCATCCCCGGGTTCCACCTTCTGGCTGGGTTTGAGGGCTCTTTGGCCATTGAGAAAAACTTCACCGGCGAGGATGGCCGCCTGCGCCTTCTGGCGGGACGGGTAGAGACCCCTTTCCACCAGCTCCGCATCCAGGCGCCTTCCTTTAGGGGGTGCGGGCCCCATGGGGCCGCTCGGCTCCCTCCAAGGCCTCCACCAGCTCGCGGGCGGCGTGGGCGATGCCCTCGGCGTCTATCCCCATCTCCCGCCGCTGCTGCTCGGGATTCCCGTGGGCGATGAATGCATCGGGATACCCCAAGATCCGATGGGCCACCTGAAACAGGCGCCGGCGGCTCAAAAGCTCCAGGATCGAGGACCCAAAGCCGCCCGCCGCCACCCCGTCTTCCACCGTGACCACCGCTCCCGTCTCCTCCACCCAGCGGAGGATCAGGTTTTCATCCAGGGGTTTGGCGAAGCGGGCATCGATCACGGCGGCGGAAATCCCGTCCCGCTCTAGGAGGTCTGCCGCTTCCAAGCAGCTATACACCAAGGGCCCCAGGCCGATGAGGGTCACGTGGCGGCCAGGGCGCAAAAGCTCCCCTTCCCCTACCCGGATCCTCCGGGGAGGACGGGGCGTCCCCTCCACCGCCGCCCCCCTTGGGTAGCGAAAGGCGATGGGCCCCGGGTGCTCCACCGCCAGGCGCATCATGTCCTTGAGCTCGTACCGATCCCGAGGCTGCATCAGTACGAAGTTGGGGATGTTTCTCAGGTAGGCGATGTCCCACATTCCCTGGTGGCTGTCGCCGTCGGCCCCCACCAGGCCGGCCCGATCAATGGCGAAGGTGACGGGCAGGTTCATCCGCCCCACGTCATGGATGAGGCCATCGTAGGCCCGCTGCAAAAAGGTCGAATAGATGGCCACCACGGGCCGCAATCCTCCCAAGGCCAACCCTGCCCCAAAGACGACCCCGTGGAGCTCCGCGATGCCCACATCGAAAAAGCGATCGGGAAAGGCTTCTTTGAAGGCCTGGGTGCCAGTCCCTTCGGGCATGGCGGCCGTGATGGCCACCAGATCGGGGCGCTCATGCCCCAGGGCCACCAGCTCCTGGGCGAACACCTTCGTCCAATCGGGGGGAGCCTCTCCCTTTTCGGGGACTTTCTCGCCGGAAAGGGGAAAGGGTTTCACGCTGTGGCCCCCATCAGGAGCCCCTTCCGTCAGGTGGAAACCCTTCCCTTTGACGGTCTTCACATGGATCAGCACCGGCCCACGGATGTTTTTCGCCTGCCGCAGGACCGTCCTCAGAGATGGGATATGGTGGCCATCCACCGGCCCCAGGTAGGTGAACCCCATTTCCTCAAACCACATGCCCGGGATGAGGAAGTACTTCAGGGTGTCTTTCATCCGCTCCACCGTCCGCACCACCGCCGGGCCGATGTGGGGAATGTGGCTCACTTTGTCGGAAATATGGTCCCGGAGTTCCTGATAGGTCTTCATGCTGCGGATCCGGCTGAGATAGAGGTGGATGGCCCCCACGTTGGGAGCGATGGAAAAGGAGTTGTCATTCAAGATCACGATGAGGTCGGTGCCCAAGGAACCGGCGTTGTTGAGCCCCTCATAAGCAAGGCCCCCCGTTAACGCCCCATCCCCCACCACCGCCACCACCCGGTGGGTCTCCCCCTTCAGATCCCTGGCCTTGGCATAACCGACCGCCCCTGAGACCCCCGTGGAGGCGTGGCCCGCCTCCCACACGTCGTGGGGGCTCTCTTTGCGGCGCAAAAAGCCGCTGATCCCTCCCGGCTGGCGCAGGGTGGCAAAGCTCTTCAGGCGCCCCGTCACCAGCTTATGGGGATAAGCCTGATGGCCCACGTCCCAAACGATCTTGTCCCGAGGGCTCTCAAACTCGCTATGGAGGGCCAGGGTCAGCTCCACCACTCCTAGCCCCGCTCCCAGGTGGCCCCCGTTCTTGGCCGCCGTTTCGATCATGACGCGGCGAATCTCTTCCGCCACCTCGTGGAGCTCCTGGTCCGTCAGGCGGCGCAGGTCCTCGGGCAGGATCAGATCTTCCAGACGCGGCGTCATGGGCCCGACCTCCTTTGGCCATCATACCAGCGATACTAAAAAAAAGCCGCCTGAATACAGGCGGCCCAGAAAAAACAGCCACAGGTGGTCGCCAGACGAGTAAACATTGCGACTTGAGGTCCAGCAGGCTTTCCCTGGCATCTCCGCTGCGTCGCCGCAACGGCGGTTTCCCTTTATGATGCCACCGGAACGTCGCCG
>JASBVX010000087.1 GCA_029960865.1 Bacillota bacterium
GGAGCGGGGATGCCTCCAGAGCCATTTCCGCCCACGCCACCGACCGGTGGGCCGCCAGGTTTTCCGCCCCCAGCACCCGGTAGCTCAGCCCTAGGTCCTTCATCATCTGGAGCGCCGAGCCGTAGGTGGGGGTGTCATGGGTGAAAAGGCCGTGGGAGAGGAGATCCTGGAGGCGCAGGGAGGCCAGCTTCATGAGAGCGGGATCCACCGCCAAGGGAGAAAGCCCCTGGCTCTCCCGAAGGACCCGCAGGCGCTCCACCACATAGCCGATTTCCCCTTCGCTCCCCCAGGCTGCGCCCAGGGGAGGGACAAGGTCCCCTCCGCTCCCTCCTTCGGAGATGGCCGGAAAAGGGCCAGGGGCGGGGGGTAAGATGGCAGGAGCCTTCGCCGGCAAAGGAGCAGGTCGAATATACCAGGAAGCAGCCACGGGGGAGCTTATGCCCGTCCCCACCAAGAGCGTCACCGCCAGGATCAGAATCTTGCGGCGCAATCGTCTCCCTCCTTGAGGTCGACGGTATTAAGAGACTTCCCCGAGGGCAAAGGGCCCCGCGGGTCCTCTCACCCCTTCTTGAGGGCCTCCTCGCCCGCGCAAGGAGCTTTGCTCCCTCCTTTGCCGCCGGGGAGTCCTTATCCAGGATTGACCATGAAGAAATGGGCCCCACGGGCCGATAGAGGAGGGGGAGGACCTCAGCCATGGCGGACATTTTGGTGATCCTTTCCGTCCTCTTCTTTGCCGCCGGCTTTCTCTTCCTCTTTGCCTTCTTGGTGGCCAAGATCCTCAACGTGCAAAGGGAAAAGCGGGAAGCGGACATCTTGGAAAAGCTCCGGCAATGGGCTTCCGCTGGGGGGCGGCACGGGGAGACGTCCTTTGTTGCCTTGGGAAAGAACCACCTGCCTCTGGCCTTGAGAGCCTTGCAGGATATCGCCGCAGCCCATCCGGAGCGCCACCCCCGAGGGGAAGTTCTCTTCCATCGCCTGGACGGCTGGGCCCGCATCCGGGCCCTGGCCCAGGACCCCAGGGAGGGAAAGAGGCGGGAAGGAGCCATTCTTCTGGGTTTGGCGCCTTCCTTCCTGCGCGCCCCCCCTTCTCTCTTTCCCGCTCTTTTAGCCGATCCCGCCACGGAGGTGAGGAAAGCAGCGCTCCTAAGCCTTCTGGCCCGCAAGGAACAGGAAGGGGCTCAGGTGGCCTTCGCCGCCCTGTGGCATTATCGGGACGGGGAGCTCTACAGGTACGGGCGGGAAGCCCTGCGCCTGGCGGGCACCAGAGCGACGGGGCTCCTGCTGCAGGCTCTTTCCGCCAAGGAGCCCGAGGTGCGCTGGCTGGCCATCGAAGCCCTTGGGGATACCGCCCATGCGGGAGTCCTCCCGCATCTCCTGGCGCTGGCCCTCTTCTCTGCCGATGAGGAGGCCCGCATCCGGGCGACCCGCTCTTTGCGGCGCTATCCCTCCCCGCAGGCGGAAGAGGCCCTTTTGCGCCTGGCCCGGGAAAGCCGCTGGGAAATCCGGGCCCAGGCGGCCCGCTCCCTGGGATTGCTGGGAAATTCCCGGCGGGAGATCCTCCTGACCTTGGCCCAGCTGGCCCGAGACGATGCCTACTGGGTTCGGAACAACGCCGTCTCGGCCCTGGAATCCCTGGGCCCTGCGGGGAAGGGCATCTTGGAATCCCTCCTGGATGACCCTGATCCCTTTACCCGCCAGCGGGTGGCCGAAGTCTTCGCCTTGGCCCCGGGGTGGAAGCCGGCATGAGGATCCTGGTGTCGTTCTTTCTTCTTTACTTTGCTGGGTATGTCACCTTCCACTTTCTTTTCCTTTTGCAGGTCCGTCGTCCCCTCCGCCATCCCGGGCCGCCCCCCGAACAGCCCTGGCTCCCCCCCTGCAGCATCCTGGTGCCGGCTTACAACGAGGAGGCCACCATCTTGGATACGGTGGAGTCCTGTCGCCGGAGCCGTTACCCTCTCTTCGACATCATCGTCATCAACGACGGATCCCAGGATGGGACCCTCAAGGTGCTGCAGGACACCTACGACCTGGCGCCTACCCCTCGGCCTCCCTGGCGCAAAGTAGCCCATCAAACGATCAGGACGGTTTACTTCAGTCGCCAAGACCCCCGGCTCCTGGTCATCGACAAAGTAAACGGCGGGCGGGCCGATGCCCTCAATGCCGGCCTCAGTTACAGCCGCCATCCCCTTATCGCCTGCATCGACGCCGATTCCCTCGTGGAACCGGAGAGCCTCTTGCGCTGCGCTGCCGCCTTCAGCTCCCAGGAGGTGGTGGCGGCCGGCGGGGTGGTCCGGGTGTTGAACGGATGCAAGTTCAAAGATGGAGTCCTGCAGGAGGTACACCTTCCCCGGAGCCCCATCGCCACCATGCAGGTCATCGAGTATACCCGCGCCTTTTTCGTGCAGAGGCCTGCCATGGCCCGGCGCAATGCCCTGGCCATCATCTCGGGGGCCTTTGGGATCTTTCGCCGGGAGATGGTGGTGGCCCTTGGAGGGTTTGAGGGACGCACCTCCGCTGAAGACATGGAGATGGTCCTGCGGATCCACGCTGCCTGGGGCAAGGGGCGGCAGGCCTTCGTTCCGGAACCGGTGGTGTGGACGGAAGTGCCGGAGCGCTGGCGGGATTTGGGGGGGCAGCGGCGCCGCTGGCACCGGGGGCTGGCCCTCACCCTCTGGCGTTATCGGCGCCTCCTCTTTTCCCGCCGCCATCCCTGGCTGGGCTGGGTGATCCTCCCTTATTTCTGGCTCTATGAGCTTTTGGAGCCGCTGGTGCTCCTTTTGGGTTACGCCTTCACCCTGGCCCTCTTCCTGAGGGGCGATCTCACGGCCGCCCACGCCCTGGGGCTCTTCTTTCTCCCGGTGGGCGCCAATCTTCTCTTGAGCTCCGCCGCCCTCTTGCTGGGAGAGGTTCCTTACGGCCGCTATCGCGATATTGGCGATGTGCTGCGCCTCATCTTTTGGACCTTGAGCGAACCCTTCTGGTACCGGTGGTTTCTCACCTTTTGGCGCCTCTCGGGATTCTGGAGCGCCCTCAAACAGGAAGTGACCTGGGAAAAGCCCCGCCGCCACCGGAAAGGGATGAGCGAGGCTACTTCTTTTCAGGACCGACCCAGACCGTCTGCACATTGACGAACTCCCGGATCCCGAACTCCGAGAGCTCTCGGCCATGGCCGCTCTCCTTGACACCCCCGAAGGGAAGGCGGGGATCGGAGGCGACCATCCCGTTGATGAAGACAGAACCTGCCTCGATGTCTCCCGTCAGGCGCTCCGCCTTCTCCAGATCGCGGGTCCAGAGGTTGGCCCCCAGACCGTAGGACGTTTCGTTGGCGATACGGATGGCATCGGCCTCGTCCTTGGCCGTCAGGACGGCCGCCACCGGCCCAAAAAGCTCTTCGCATCCCGCCGGCATGGAAGGAGTCACCCGGGTGAGGATACCAGGCTCATAATAGAAGCCAGCCCCTTCCTTGCGGCCTCCCCGCAGGAGATGGGCCCCCTCTTTCACGGAACGGTTGACCTGCTCCTCCAAGGTATCCCTGAGATCAGCCCTCGCCAGGGGCCCCACCTGGGTTTCATGGGCCAGGGGATCTCCCACCGTCAGGGCGGCCACTTCCTTTTCGAAGTGATGGAGGAATTCCTCCGCCACCTTTTCCTCCACGATGAACCTCTTGGCGGCGATGCAGCTCTGACCGTTGTTCTGGTTTCGGGCCCAAGCCCCTACCCGGGCCGCCTCCGCCAGATCGGCATCGGCCAGGACGATGAAGGGATCGGAGCCCCCCAGCTCCAGGACGACCTTTTTCAGCGCCTTTCCAGCCGCTGCGCCCACCTCTTTGCCCGCGCCCCCGGATCCCGTCAGGGTGGCGGCGGCGATGAGGGAGTGGCCGATGAGCTCCGACGCCTTTTTGCCGCTGATGAGAAGGCTTTGGAACACCCCATCGGGGTAGCCTACTTCCCGGAAGACCTTTTCGATGGCCAGAGAGCACTGGGGGACGTTGCTGGCATGCTTCAACAGGCCCACATTTCCCGCCATAAGAGCGGGAGCGGCGAAGCGGAAGACCTGCCAGAAGGGGAAGTTCCACGGCATGATGGCCAGCACCGGGCCCAGGGGCCGGAAGGCCACGTAAGCCTTTTGGCCGCTGCTCTCTTTGGGAATGGGGGCCAAGAAGCCGGCCCCCTCTTCCGCGAAGTAATCGCAGGCCCAGGCACATTTCTCCGCTTCCGCCTCCGCTTGGGCAATCGGTTTGCCCATCTCCAGGGTCATGAGGCGGGCTAGCTCTCCCTTGTTCTCCCGCAGATATCGGGCGGTGGCCTTGAGGTACTTCGCCCGCTTCTCGATGGGTGTCTTCCGCCAGGCAGAAAAGGCTTCCTGCGCCTTCCGGAGCCGCTCTTCGATCTCCTGCTCCCCGTATTCTTCAAACCGCGCCAGTTCTTCTCCCGTGGCGGGATTGATCGAATGGATTGCCATGGACGGCACCTCCTCTTTTCCGACTTTTGACAAAGGAAGGTGGATTCCTGCCGCCGTATGGGTGGGAGGGAGGAGGCTTCACCGATGCCCATCTTAGCAGCTGCCATCTGGCCCCATGGATTTCCCATCATCCCTTTCCTCAGCGAGGATGCCGAAGGCGCCGTCATGACCCCGGCATCGCCATCTGCCGGGAAGAGGCCACGTCCTGACCCCTAAGCCGGAAGGCCCTGAAGGCCCGCCCATCTTCCCCGGGAAACCCTGATAAGGTTCGGGCACCTTCTCCCCCGGACGGCAGCCCAAGACCCCCAGCCCATGATCTTTGTGGCGTCCTGCGACTGGGCCCACTCCCACCGGGAATGGTCCCTATGGTGATCGCCCCAAGGGCCCGGAAGTGGAAAACAGGCGGGAAGATATCCTGCACCTGAACCCCCCAGATCTGGAGGAGGCAGCGGTGGACGGTTTCTGGCAGGTGTTGCCGCTCCTGGGTATCCTGCAGGAAATCCCCATGGAAGGGGAGCTCTTGAGCTACGAAGCTCCCTCCTACGATGGGATGCTGGTGGCTCTCTACCGCCCCAGGACGTAAGTCCGGTAGGCTACCCAGATGCAGGTATCCTGGATGAAGATGACCCCTGCCTGGCGGGCTTTCTCCGCCCATTGGTCATGGCGGATCCCCAGCTGCAGCCAGACGACGGGCATGTGGCGGCGGATGGCGGCCTCCACGTGGGGCCCCACCTGATCGCTGGGGCGAAAGATGTCCACAATATCCACCTGGCGGGCCAGATCCTCGGGAAGGTCATCGAGGGAAGGATAGACTTTCTCGCCCAAGATCTCCCCGCCGGCGGGGTTGATGGGAATGATGCGGTAGCCATGCTCCTGCATGCGGCGGGGAACATCGTGGGCGGGCTTTTCGGGATCCCTGGAGATGCCCACCACGGCAATGGTGTGAGCTTTCTCCAGGATCGCCTTCAGCTCTTCTGGGGTGGCCATGGTCCATCGCTCCTTCCCTTCCAGGTTATCAGGAAAACAAAAAAACCGAGCTTTCCACTCGGCGGCGAAACTTGGTGGAGGTGGCGGGGGGTTGCACCCCGCGTCCGAAAGACAACCTGCGGGCCTTCTACGAGCGTAGTTTCCCTGTCACTGTTCGCACGGCCATCCTCGGGAAACCCCAGCCCGGCCGGCTAGTCCGTCTTGCATCTCGTTCCGGGAAGCGCGGACCTTCTCTCCGGAACCAGCCCGCTGATCGACGCCCTTCCAAGCCCGCGGGCTTAGCCCGGAAAAGCGTAGCTGCTTTAAGCGGCAGCTAGAACAGGTTGATTTTTGGCACTTAACGTGCGGTCACGGTTTAACGAGGCGTGGCTCGGCTCGCTTCTCCCGCCCGGTCCATCCTCCGTCGAACCTCCTCACCCCCGGGCCGTCCTTTAGGTTACTCCGGAGAACATCCGGAGTCAAGGGCTTTGGTGCCATTCCCTTCCTCTTTAAGCTGAAGATGCCATTGCCACAGTTCCTGGAAGAGAGGTAAACCTATGGCGACCCATCAGGGAGCGGAGCATCGCCGCAACATCCTGAAGAACGGCGTAGCACCACCGGGCTGCGGTCGAGCACCAAAGAGGCCGCCCACCACGTGGAAGGAATGGGCGCGGAGGAGGAAGGCCTCCGCAGGAAAGAGGAACAGGAAGAAGAGGAGGAGCGTTGATCAACCGCTACCGTTCTGCAACTCATAGACAAATATCCCGAAGGGATACCGTCCCGGTTGCTT
>JASBVX010000088.1 GCA_029960865.1 Bacillota bacterium
GAAGTTTAGACTGGGCAGGGACCGTTTCCGGATTCCTCCCGGCGCTCCAATCCGACAGGGGTGACGGCTCTATGTCTCGCCTTGGGAGCCTCCGCCATCCCCTTTCGCACCCTCTTCAGCCTGGCCATCCTTTCCTCCGTGCCTTCCATCCCGGGAAGCCTTTTGCAGCTCCTCCTCCTTTCCCTGGGGCTGGTGACAGGGAAAGCCCTCCAGGTCAGCACCAGCCTGGCAGGCTTCCTGAGTCTCGATCCCGCCACAGCCTCCCCGTAGCTCTATACCCTCCTGGCGAGTCTGGACCCCTTCACCCTGTGGGGCCTGGCCCTCTTTGCCGGGGGCCTGGGGTTCATGGGAGAGGTCTCCCCAACAGCCTGCCGGACCATTGCGGGCCTGCTCTGGATCATCTTTACCTGGGTGCCCAGGTGGTTCTCTCCGGGGATGGTAGGGGGCTTGTAAGGCAGAAGCGAAGATGAAAACCTTTTCACAGGTCCATGGGAACCATGGGGCCTGGTTATACTTGCCAGAGGAGTTACGGAGGAGGGACCTCGTGGTCGTTTCTTTGCAGGCGATTGGGTACATGCTGGTGCGGCCGGCCGTTTCCTACCGGATCATTGCGGAAAAGCGGCCCCTTTTTTGGCCCTTTGTCATCACCACCCTGCCGGGCCTGGCGGTGATCCCCTTCTACATCCAGGGGTTTCAGCCAGTTATCCCGTCAGAGCTGCAGGCGGAGATCCTCGGCCCAGGGGATCAGGTTCCTTTCCTGGTGGGGGGCATCGCGGCGGGGGCGATCTGGGGCTCCCTCTTGATCATGTTGCTGCAGGCAGGGTTGGCAGCCTTTTTCCTGACTTTCTGGTCCCATAAGGTTCCCTTTACAACCCTTTTCAGCTTGACCATTGTTTCTTCATCCCCTTACCTCCTAAGGGTGCTCGTGGGCGTTCTTCTTCTTAACCTCGGCCTTATCGACTATTACAGCTACGAGACCGCCACCAGCCTGGCGGGGTTTTTAGGGCTTACCCCGGCCACCACACGATCGTTTCTTTACGTCCTTCTGGTCAGTGTGGATGCAGTAGCCCTGTGGACCCTGGCCCTTTTCACCGGCGGCCTGGGATCCATCGGAAAGGTAAGCCTGGCGGCCCGCGGGACCATCGCTGGCCTTCTCTGGCTGCTGATAGTGGTGATGCCCCGCTGGTTTTCCTTTCATAGTGATGGTGCCCCACTGCTTTTCCATTGACGGGGAGGAGGTTTTCCCTAGCATGTCCGATCAGCGGCAGAAAGGAAGTTTAGACTGGGCAGGGACCGTTTCCGGATTCCTCCCGGCGCTCCAATCCGAAAGGAGGTGCGTGCCCGGTTCAATGGCTGTTTCCGGCCGATGGAGACCGGGCGCAAACCAATGAAATCCCCTTGGATACGGGTTTTGCTGATCGCTCTTCTGGCGGTGGTCATTGTCGGCATCTACTGGGCGCGGGGACACCAGGAGCCTCAGGCGCTTCAGGTGGAGACTCACCAGGTAACACCAGGGGTTTTTGTGGAAGAAGTGCAGGCCAGCGGCCAGATCGGCGCCCTACAGCCGGCCGATGTTATGGCCCCCTTTTCCGCTCCCATCGAGAAGGTTCTGGTGCGGGAAGGGGACGCGGTGGAAAAAGGGCAGCTGCTGGTGGTGATGGACACCACCTCCATCAGGGAACAGCTGCTCCAGGCGAGGGCCCAGGTGGATCAGGCCCAAAGCCAGTTGGCCAAGCTCCAGAAACAGGCGCCGGATCAAGATAAACTGAACAAGCTCCAGATCCAGGCAGCTGAAGAGCGGATCCAGATTGCCAAGGACAACCTGGATGCCCTGCCACCCCTTCCCGAGTACGATACCCAGCGGAAAGAGGCGTATCGCCAGTGGCAGCAAGCCCAGCAGGATCTGGAGCAGCTCAAGATCCAGCTGGATATGCAAAAAGTGCAGCCGGAAGATGTGGCAGCCGCCAGGGCTTCCCTGACCGCCGCCCAGGAGAACCTGCGCCAGCTGGAAGATCTCTTGCAAAAGGCCGAGATCCGGGCCCCCATTTCGGGAACGATTCTTAATCTCAGTGGGGCAGCAGGAGCCAGCGTCCCGGCCGGCACGCCCCTTTTGACGGTGGCCGGCCTGGATCCTATCGCCCTTCTGGCCCAGGTGGATGAAAACGATCGGGGGACCCTCAGGCTTGGGCAACCGGCGTCCGTGACCGTCCAGGCCTACCCGGGGGAGATCTTTTCGGGAGAGGTGACCTCCATCAGCCCGGCGGCCCAGCGGCAGGCCGACATGGCCGTCTTTATCGTGGAGATCCAGGTGGATAACGGGGACGGGCTCCTCTTCCCCGGTATGAGCGGCCGGGTGGCCATTCAGACCCGCAAGGAAGCAAACGTCTTGACCATCCCCTATCAGGCCCTCACGGCCCGCCAGGGACAGGCGGGGGTCTTCCGGGTCGAGGGGGGTACGGCCCGCTTTGTGCCCATCGTCCTGGGCGCCCAGACGGCCACCGAAGCGGTGGTGAAAGAGGGGCTGAAGGCGGGAGACCAGGTCATCACCGGGCCCCCCGATGTGCTGCCCAAGCTCCAGGATGGGACCGCTGTCCAGGTTTCCACCCAGGGGTCGTGATGGCCATGGCGCCCATCGTTCGAATGGAAGAAATCACGCGGATTTACCAGATGGGGCCGACCCAGGTGGAAGCCTTGAAGGGGATCGACCTTAGCATCGACGAAGGGGAATACGTGGCCATCATGGGCCCCTCGGGTTCGGGGAAATCCACCCTTTTGAGCCTGGTGGGCTGCCTCGACCGCCCCACGTCGGGCCGCTACTTTCTGGCCGGGCAGGAAGTCTCCACCCTCAGCGATGACGATCTGGCCCGGATCCGGAACCGCCGGTTGGGATTCGTCTTTCAGAGCTTTCACCTTCTGCCCCGCATGAGCGCTCTGCGCAATGTGGAACAGCCCCTCATCTATGCCCGGGTGCCGCCTGCTGAGAGAAAGCGACGGGCCACGGAAGCGTTGGAAAGGGTCAATCTGAGCCACCGCCTCCATCACGCCCCCAATGAACTCTCGGGGGGGGAACGGCAGCGAGTAGCCATCGCAAGAGCTCTCGTCAACGAGCCAGCCCTTCTCCTGGCCGATGAGCCCACGGGAAACCTGGACACAGCCACCGGCGAAGAGATCCTTCGCCTTTTCGACCAGCTCCACCAAAGGGGCACCACCATCCTCCTTATCACCCACGACCCCGATGTGGCCCAGAAGGCCCAGCGGGTGCTGCGGATCCGCGATGGAATTCTTGTGGGCAGCGATGACCCTGAGGGGGGAAGCTAAATGCTTTGGGAAAACGTGGTTTTGGCCTGGGGCGCCCTGCGGGCCAACCTCCTGCGGACCCTCCTCACCCTTTTGGGGATGGTGGTGGGGGTGGCGGCGGTCATCGCGGTGGTGGCCATCGGACGGGGAGGTCAGGCGTATATCATCGGGGAGATCTCCAGCCTGGGGAGCGGGATGGTGTGGGTTGAACCCAACTGGTCCCAGGTGGAGGATTTCGAGAAACCCCCCAGCCTTAAACCGGAAGATCTGAAGGCGATCGCGGCCCTTCCCGGCGTGCAGGAGGTCTCTCCCCTCTTTCTCTCCAGCCTGGAAGCCGCCAGCTCTGAAAAGAGCGCAAGAGTCCAGGTCAACGGGGTCGGCAGCGGCTATGATCAGGTGCGCAACCTCACCCTGCAGGAAGGCCGCTTTTTCAATTCCGGGGAGGTGGAGCGGCAGGCGCCGGTGGTGGTGCTAAGCCAGAAGGTGGCCCAGGATCTTTGGCCCAAAGAGGACCCCATCGGAAAGACCCTCTGGCTGCAGGGAAAAGCCTATAGCGTCATCGGCACCTTGAAGGGCGGGAGCGGCCTCCAGGCGAGCCTCGGCGACGCATCGCCCAAGGAGGTCTACATCCCATATAGCTCCTTCCAGCGCCAGACAGGCCAGCAGGATATCCAGGCGGTCTTCATCCTTCCGACTTCCCCTTCCGATGTCAGCAGCCTTCTGCAGGATATCCAGAGCATTCTGGACGCCCGCTACGGGAAAAACACCTTTAGCGTGCAGAGCCTCGATGACATTCTCGGGGCCATCCGCAACGTCACCAACATCATGACCCTGATCGTGGGGGCCATTGCCGGCATCGCCCTTCTGGTGGGGGGGATCGGCATCATGAACATCATGCTGGTTTCGGTGACGGAAAGGACCCGGGAGATCGGCCTGCGCAAGGCCATCGGCGCCCGGCGCCAGGATATCCTCTGGCAGTTTCTCACCGAGTCAGTGGTGGTCTCCAGCCTGGGAGGCATCATCGGCATTCTTTTGGGGGCGGGCGTGGTCAGCCTTGTCTCCCGCCTGACGGCCCTTCCCTCCCTCGTGACCGTCGGATCGGTCCTCCTGGCCTTTTCCTTCTCTGCGCTGGTGGGGATCATCTTCGGGGTCTACCCTGCCTTCAGGGCCGCCCAGCTGGATCCCATCGAGGCCCTGCGCTACGAGTGAGAAGCCAGTCCACGGCCGCCTCCGCCACCCGCTCCAAAGACTCCTTTGTGTGGCCCGCCAGATGAGGGGTCAAAAGAACCTGGGGAAAGGAAGCCAGGGGATCGGGGAAGAGGGGCGGCTCCTTGGCCCGCACATCCAGGACAGCTCCTCCCAGGTGGCCCTGAGCCAGGGCCACCCGGAGGGCCTCTTCGTCCACCAGACCGCCCCGGGCGGTGTTGATGAGAACGGCCCCTCTTTTCATGAGGGCGAAGGCCTTTTCATCCAGAAGCCTTTCCGTTTCTGGGAGAAGGGGCAAGTGGAGACTCAAGAAATCGCTTTCCTGGAGGACTTCGCGGAGCTCCCTGGGCGCGACGGAAAACTCGGCAAACAAGAAAGAGTGGGAGGGCTTGGTGGGGGCCCAGGCCACCACCCTCATGCCCAGGCTCCGGGCTCTCAAGGCCACCCGCATGCCCGTTTCCCCCAGCCCTAGGATCCCCAAGGTCTTGCCGTAAAGTTCCCACCCCTGATGAAGATCCCGGCGCCACTCCCCCATCTTGACCCGTTTCGACACCTCCTGCAGGGGCCGGGCAAAATGGAAAAGGGCGCTCAGGACATATTCCGCCACCCCGACGGCATTGGCCCCCTTGGGGACATAAAGCTCCACCCCCTTTTGGGAAAGGAGGGAGCGATCGACGTTGTCTTCCCCGCTGCCAAGGCGCACCACCCATCGCAGCCGCGGCGCCAGGGCGAGGAGCTGGCCGTCGACCCGGGTCCGGTTTCGCACCAGGAGGGCATCGGCTGCTTGGAGGGCCTCTTTCCATTCCCGCTGGCGGGGATCATGGCCGGGGAGGTAGACCACCTCCCCCACTTCCTCCAGACGAGCAAAGGCCCTTTCCCCAAGGCTTTCCGCAATGGCCACCCGCATACCTCAACCTACGAAAAAGCCCGGGAGGGCGTTCCTCCCGGGCTACTTCAGGGAAAGGAGAGTCCCTCACTGATTGGGCGGTGTCCCCAGCTGGACGGTGATCTCCTGCTTCTGGCTTTCCCGGTAATAGACGATCTTCACCTGATCGCCGGGCTGGTACTGGCGGATGGCCGCCACCAGAGAGGAGGCGTCCTGGATGGTGCGGTCCCCCAGCTGCACGATGACATCGCCGGGCTTAAGACCGGCCCTATCGGCGGGAGATCCCTGATAGACCTGCTGGATGAGGGCTCCTGACTCCACGGTGGTCTTCAGCATGGGCGCCCATTCAGGCGTCATGTCGGTGATGCCTACGCCCAGCCAAGCTTTCTGGATAGTCCTTCCCGCCTCCAGATCCGGCAGGACCGACTTGACGGTGTTAATGGGGATGGCGAAACCCAGCCCCTGGCCCTGGGTGGAAACAGCTGTGTTGATGCCGATCACCTGACCCTGAAGGTTCAAAAGGGGCCCACCCGAGTTACCGGGATTGATGGCGGCATCGGTCTGCAAAAGGACATCATAGTGGCGACCGGAGGCATCGATGGAGCGACCCTTGGCGCTCAAGACCCCCACCGTCACCGTGTGATCCAGGCCAAAGGGGTTCCCGATGGCCACCACCCAGTCCCCAACACGGGCGGCATCGCTATCCCCCAGGGGAAGGGCCGGGAACGGTCCGCCGCTTTCAATCTGCAGCACCGCCAAATCGAGGGTTTCATCCTGGCCCACCACCCGGGCCGGCAGGGGCCGGTCATAGCCGGTGACGG
>JASBVX010000089.1 GCA_029960865.1 Bacillota bacterium
AAGAGCCGTAAATCCTAGCGGATCCACGGCTCTTCGCGAGTTTGTCAACAACCTGAGGAGCTCCCCGAAAAGGGGAGCTCCTTTTGGCTGCCCTCTTGCCCGGAGGTCATATAATGGATCTGGTGATTCTCCTTGCACCTCCTTTTAGATTCGGGTGCCGTGGATGAGATCCGGGAGGCGTCTTCCTGGGGCGTCATCCGCGGGGCCACCACCAACCCCACCCTGCTGCGCCAGGCAGGCGTCGAGAAAATCTCGGATTTGGTGGCATCATGGGCAGCCGCTTGGGGTACACTTCACGTGGAAGTCTTCGCCGCCGGCAGGGAAGGTATGGTGGAGCAGGCCTTGCGCTGGACTTCCCTGGGAAAACCCTTGGCCATCAAGGTTCCCTGCACCCCCAGCGGGTTGGCCGTCTGCCGTGAACTGGCGCAGCGACAGATCCCGGTCAACGTCACCCTTGTTTTTTCCCTTTCCCAGGCGCTGCTGGCAGCGGAGGCGGGAGCAAGCTACGTCAGTCCCTTTGTAGGCCGCATGGAAGATCACGGGATGAAGGGGGTGCAGCTGGTCGCAGACATCCGAAACGGGTATGATCGTACCGGGGTCTCCACCCAGATCCTGGCCGCCAGCCTGAGAAACCCCCGGCATGTGGAGGAAGTGGCGCTGGCGGGAGCCCACTGGGCCACGATGCCCATGGCGGTACTGCAAAAGCTTTTCCATCATCCTCTCACCGACGATGGCCTGCAGCGGTTTAGCGACGATGCGGCTCATCTTCAAGACTAAATTCCAAGCAGACGGAGGACGATCGTGGATCTTAACGAATTAGAGTCTTTAACGCTGCAAGAGCTCTATGCCATGGCCCGTGAGATGGGCATTTCCGGGTACAGCCAGATGCGCAAGAAGGAGCTCATCTTCGAGCTCATGAAAACCCGCACAGAACAGGACGGTTTGATGTTCGTGGAAGGGATCCTGGAGGTGATGCCCGAGGGATTCGGATTCTTGCGGGCTCTGGGTTACCTGCCCAGCGACGAGGACATCTATGTGTCTCCTTCCCAGATCCGCCGCTTCGATCTGCGCACGGGGGATCTGGTGACGGGCCAGGCGCGGCCTCCGAAGGAAGGAGAGCGCTACTACGGCCTTTTGCGGGTGGAAGCCATCAACAACTTTCCGGTGGAGGAAGCCCAAAAGAGGATTCCCTTCGATTCCCTGGTTCCCATCCATCCCAACCAGCGCTTTGTCCTGGAGACCAGCCCTATCGAACTTTCAACCCGCATCATCGATCTCATCGCCCCCATCGGCAAGGGGCAGCGAGGCCTCATCGTCTCGCCTCCCAAAGCCGGCAAGACGGTCCTTCTGAAGAAGATCGCCAACGCCATCAGCAAGAACTACCCCGACGCCAAGATCATGGTCCTTCTCATCGACGAGCGGCCGGAAGAAGTCACCGACATGGAGCGCTCCGTGGAAGGGGAAGTGCTGGCTTCCACCTTCGACAATCACCCGGAAAACCACGTGAAGTTGGCGGAAATGGTTCTGGAGCGGGCCAAGCGGCTGGTGGAACACGGCATGGATGTCATCATCCTTTTGGATTCCATCACTCGCCTGGCCAGGGCCTACAACCTGGTGACACCTCCTTCTGGGAGGACCCTCTCCGGCGGTTTGGACCCCGCCTCCCTCTATAAGCCCAAGCGCTTTTTCGGCGCCGCCCGCAACATCGAGGACGGCGGCAGCCTCACCATCTTGGCCACTGCGTTGGTGGACACGGGCAGCCGCATGGACGATGTCATCTACGAGGAATTCAAAGGTACCGGCAACATGGAGCTCCACCTGGATCGAAAGCTTTACGAGAGGCGCCTTTTCCCCGCCATCGACATCCGCCGTTCGGGAACCCGCCGCGAAGAGCTCCTGATGACGGAAGAAGAGCTGGATATCATCTATGCCTTCCGCCGCTATACCGCCAACCTGCAGCCCCATGAGGCTCTGGAGCTGCTGATGCACCGGCTGGCCAAGACGAAAGACAACCGGGAATTCCTGGAGTCGGTCAAGAAGGAGCCCCAGAACCGGGAGCGGGAGACGGCCCACGCATAAGGCCCTTGCCGTGCTATAGTATTCTGTACGCCAGAATGATGCGGGCGTGGCGGAACGGCAGACGCGCCAGATTTAGGATCTGGTGGGAAACCCCGTGAGAGTTCGAATCTCTCCGCCCGCACCAAGAAGATTTGCTTCTTTTGGAGAGTGGGAGGGTTTCAGTTTGTCGCCAGTGACGGTGGAAAGGTTGCCGCAGCATCGGGTGCGGCTGGAGGTGGAAGTGGAGGCGGCCGCCGTGGAAAGAGGCCTGGATAAGGCCTACCGGCGCCTCGTGAAGGAAGTGAAGATCCCCGGTTTTCGCCAGGGGAAGGCCCCCCGGGGAGTGGTGGAGCGGTACCTGGGAAAGGAAGCCCTCTGGGAAGAGGCCTTAGACGGTCTTCTGGACGAAGCTTACCAGAAGGCGTTGCAGGAGACGGGGTTGGAGCCGGTATCCCAACCGGAAGTGGAACTCCACTCCAGGACGGAAGAAGGTATCCGCTTTTCGGTGGAGATGGAAGTTCGGCCTCCTGTGACCCTACCCCCCTACATGGAGTGGAAGGAAACGTTGGAGATTCCGCCGGTCACGGAGGAGTCGGTGCAAAAGGTCCTGGACCAGCTGCGCCAGGAAACGGCCACCCTGGCCCCTCTTGAAGAAGACCGAGGCCTGCAGGCGGGAGATGTGGCCATCCTGGATTTCGAGGGGTGGGACGAAGAGGGCAACCCCCTTCCCGGCGGGAAAGAGGTCAACTATCAGGCGGAGATCGGGTCCGGGATCCTTTTGCCCGCTTTTGAAGAGGGTATTTTGGCCATGAAAGCCGGAGAAGAGCGGGAGATCACCTTCGACTTCCCCGCCGATCATGCCCTTTCCGGCAAGAAGGCCCGGGTGCAGGTAAAACTCCAGGCCATCAAAGAAAAAAGGGTTCCGGAGTTGGATGACTTCTGGGCCCAGCGCTTCGGCCAGCCCGATATGGACAAGCTGCGGGAAGAGGTCCGCAAGGGCCTGGAAGAGGAGCAGCGGCAGAGTCTTCGGGAGGAGATGCGGCAGAAGCTAGAGACGCGCCTCATCGAGGAGGCGCAGGTGGAAATCCCCCCCAAAGCCCTGGCGGAAGAAGTAGGCGAAGTCCGCCATGAGCTCTTCCACGAGCTGGAGCATGCCGGCCTTACCTGGGAGGCGTACCTCAAAGAACGGGAAATGGAGGAGGCCCAGCTACAGGAAGAGATGGAAAAAGCGGCCGCCAACCGGCTGAAGACCCGCTGGGTATTGGAGGAACTGGCCCAAAAGGAAAATCTTGAACCGGGGGATGCCGATCTTTACCGCTGGGCTCTCCAGGTGGCCCAAGGGGCCGGAAGCCCGCATCCGGAAAAGGATGCCCAGAGCCTTTTGAGCTCTGAAGACAGCCGAAAAAGCTTGGAGCGGAGCTGGAAGCGCCAGAGAGCCCGGGAATGGCTGGGAGAAACCCTCTTGGAGGAACCTCCATCGACAGGCTCTCAGGAAGACATATAGAATACTCTCCAAGACAGGGGTGATTGCCGATGCGGAGCCAACATCTCATTCCTATGGTAATCGAGCAGACCAGCCGCGGGGAGCGCGCGTACGACATCTATTCCCGCCTCCTCAAGGACCGGATCATCTTCCTTGGCACCGCCATCACCGATGACGTGGCCAACAGTGTGGTGGCCCAGCTTCTCTTCCTGGAAACGGAAGATCCCGAGAAGGACGTCTACCTCTACATCAATTCCCCTGGGGGCGCCATCGATGCCGGCCTGGCCATCTACGACACCATGCAGTACATCAAACCGCCGGTGTCCACCATATGTGTGGGTATGGCCGCCAGCATGGGGGCAGTGCTCCTGGCGGGGGGGAGCAAAGGAAAGCGTTTTGCCCTGCCCAATTCCCGCATCATGATTCACCAGCCCTGGGGCGGTTTCCAGGGACAGGCCGCCGACATCAAAATTGCGGCAGAAGAGATCCTGAAGATGCGGCAGCGCCTCAATGAAATCCTTTCCCACCATACGGGGCAGCCTATCGATCGGGTGGAAAGGGATACCGACCGGGATTTCTGGATGTCGGCGGACGAGGCCAGAGAATACGGTATCATCGACGAAGTTTATCAGGCGCGCAAGGGAGGCTAGCTGCTGTAAGAACCGGCGCCTGACGGCGAAAACTATAGGAAGAGCAGCGCAGGCGTGAGGGGAGGTCCTGACGTGTTTACCAAGTTCAACGATGACAAGGGACCCCTGAAGTGCTCCTTTTGCGGGAAGCATCAGGACCAGGTGAAGCGGCTCATCGCCGGGCCCGGGGTCTTCATTTGCGATGAATGCGTGGAGCTGTGCAACGACATCATCCAGGAGGAGCTCCAGGAAGACGCCCAGGTGATGCTGCAGGATATCCCGAAGCCCAAGGAAATCAAGGAGATCCTGGATCAGTATGTCATCGGGCAGGACCAGGCCAAAAAACATCTTTCGGTGGCGGTCTACAACCACTACAAGCGGCTCCACTCCGGCAGCCGGGTGGATGATGTAGAGCTCCAAAAGAGCAACATCCTTCTCCTGGGCCCTACCGGGAGCGGCAAGACCCTTTTGGCCCAGACCCTGGCCAAGATCTTGAACGTCCCCTTCGCCATCGCCGATGCCACCTCTTTGACGGAGGCCGGCTACGTGGGGGAAGACGTAGAGAACATCCTCTTGAAGCTGATCCAGGCGGCCGATTACGACATCGAGCGGGCGGAGCGGGGGATCATCTACATCGATGAGATCGATAAGATCGCCCGCAAATCGGAGAATCCCTCCATCACCCGCGATGTGTCGGGGGAAGGGGTCCAGCAGGCCCTCTTGAAGATCCTGGAGGGGACGGTGGCCAGCGTTCCCCCGCAAGGAGGCCGCAAGCACCCCCACCAAGAGTTCATCCAGGTGGATACGTCCGACATCCTCTTCATCACCGGCGGAGCTTTCGATGGTTTGGATAAGATCATCCGCCAGCGGATCGGAAAGCGCAGCATCGGGTTTGGCGCGGAGCTGACCATGGCCCGGGAAGCCAGCACCAGCGAGATCCTGCGCCAGGTCATGCCGGAAGATCTCCTGCGCTTCGGATTGATCCCCGAGTTCATCGGGCGATTGCCGGTGGTGGCCACCCTGGATGAGCTGGACGAAGAGGCTCTTGTGCAGATCCTGACGGAACCCAAGAACGCCCTGGTGAAGCAGTACCAGAAGTTCCTGGAGATGGACGGCATCGAGCTGGTCTTCGAAGAGGGTGCCTTGCGGGCCATCGCCAGGGAAGCCCTGAAGCGGAAGACAGGGGCCCGGGGGCTGCGGGCCATTATCGAGCACATCATGCTGGACGTGATGTACGACATCCCTTCCCGCGCCGATGTGGAACGCTGCATCGTGACGGCCCAGACGGTCTTGGAGGGAGCTCCTCCCAAGCTGGTCTTGCGCAAGCAGAAAAAAGAGGAAACGGCGTAGCCTTTCTCCACCCGAGGGCCCTCGCCTCTCCGGGCATACTAGCCCCGGGAGGCGAGGGTTTTGTCGTGGCCTTGGCTTTTGACCATCCTGCAGGTAGGTCTGGTGGTCCTTCTCTTGTACTACCTCATCAGGGCGATGCCGCGGGCCACCGGATACACCTGGCGCGCCCCTTCTGAGACTCAACAAAAAGAGATGGAGCGTCTCCAGGAACTGCGACGCATCCAGCTCAGCGAACCTCTAGCGGAAAGGGTCCGTCCCACGGCCCTGGATGAGCTGGTGGGGCAGGAAGGGGGGCTGGAGGCCCTGCGGGCGGCCCTCTGCGGCCCTAACCCCCAGCATGTCCTCCTCTACGGACCGCCAGGCGTCGGGAAGACGGCGGCCGCCCGCCTCATCCTGGAAGAGGCCCGCAAGGACCCTCAATCGCCCTTTGGCCCCCATTCCCGCCTGGTGGAGTTCGACGCCACCATCGCCCGCTGGGATGAGCGGGGGATCGCCGACCCTTTGCTGGGGAGCGTCCATGATCCCATCTACCAGGGAGCCGGCCCCATGGGGGTGGCGGGGGTGCCCCAGCCCAAACCGGGAGCGGTCACCAAGGCCCATGGCGGCATCCTCTTCCTGGATGAGATCGGGGAGCTCCACCCGGTGCAGCTCAATAAGCTCT
>JASBVX010000090.1 GCA_029960865.1 Bacillota bacterium
GCCAGATCGAGGAGACCACCTCCGACTTCGATCGGGAGAAGCTCCAGGAGCGGCTGGCCAAGCTGGCCGGCGGCGTCGCCGTCATCAACGTGGGTGCCGCGACCGAGGTGGAGATGAAGGAGAAGAAGCTCCGCATCGAGGATGCCCTGAACGCCACCCGGGCCGGTGTGGAAGAAGGGATCGTCCCCGGGGGAGGTTCCACCTACATCCACGCCGTCAAGGTCCTGGATGATCTGAAGGTGGAGGACCGGGACGAGCAGACCGGCATCGACATCGTCCGCCGTGCCCTGGAGGAGCCCCTGCGCCAGATCGTCAACAACGCCGGCCTGGAAGGCTCCGTGATGGTGGAGAAGCTGAAGTCCCTTCCCTTCGGGCATGGTTACGATGTGCGGCGTATGGATTACGTCGATATGTTCGAAGCGGGCGTGCCCGACCCGGCCAAAGTCACCCGCTCGGCCCTCCAGAACGCCGCCAGCGTGGCTGCCATGGTCCTTACCACCGAATCCCTGGTGGCGGACCTTCCGGAGAAGAAGGAAGCTCCCGCCGGAGCCGGCGCCGGTATGGGAGACATGGATTTCTAAGAAACGTCCCTGCCGGAAAGGGGGCGGGCTTCCGGCCCGCCCCTCCTCTTTTTTCGCCTCTTTCGGCTCCCGGACCCATCCCCCGTACCCTTGGTTTCATCAGGAGCGCCGGTAATCCCCCGACCGGCCTCCCCGTTTTTCATAAAGGGCCACCTCGCCCAGAACCATGCCCTTGTCCACCGCCTTCAGCATGTCGTAGAGGCAAAGGAGGCCGGCGCTCACCGCCGTGAGGGCTTCCATCTCCACCCCTGTCCTGGCTTCTGCCTTCACCGCCGCTTCCACCCAGATGGCGGGGGGCTCCTCCTCCACGCGGATGGAAACATCGACCCCCAGCAGAGGCAGGGGGTGGCAGAGGGGCAGGATGCGGCTGGTGTCCTTGGCCGCCTGGATGGCTGCCACCTTTGCGACAGGGATCGGGTCTCCCTTGGGAAGATCTCCTGATTGGAGCCGCCTCAAGGTTTCCGGCGCCACCAAAAGGCGGCCCCTGGCCCTGGCATAGCGCTGGGTGATGGGTTTTTCGTCCACCGGGATCATGCGAAGCTCATCCACAGCTCCACCTCCACCTCCTGGCCCTCTTCCAGCCGCTGCCCGGGAGGGACCCTGACGAACCCCGCCGATCCCGCCAGGCTCTTCAAGATGGCCGAATCCCCCGCCAGGGGATGGGCCCATAGTTCTCCTTTGTCGTTGCGCCGGAGCTCCACCCTGGCGATGAATTCATAAGTGCCCGCCCTGACCTCCCCCATCATGAAGGCCCGTGCCTTTCCCCGCACCCAAGGGTGGCGTTCCCCGGCCAGTTGCCGGGCCACCGGCCAACCCAGGAGAAAAAAGACCAGAAGGGCCGAGACGGGATGGCCCGGAAGCCCCAGGATGAAAGTCGCCCTTCCTTCCGGTCCCGGGGCCTTTGCCCAAAGGGTGGGCCTTCCCGGCTGGAGGGCGATGCCGTGACCCAGGATCGTGGCACCGGGCACGGCGGCCACGGCGTTGGCCGTCACATCGCCCTTGCCGCGGGAGCTTCCCCCGATGATGAGGCAAAGGCTCGCCTGCTGAAGGGCCTCCATGAGGTTTTCCTGCAGGGCCCCCCGGTCCTCGCGCAGAGGTCCTATGACCTTCACCTCCCACCCCCATCCTTCCAACCACGCTCCCAGGGAGGGAGAGAGGCTATCCCAGACGGTGCCGGGCAAAAGGGGGAGGTGGGGGGAGCGGATCTCGCTTCCCGTGAGGAAGAGGCCGGCGGTGGGTCTTTTGTGGACTTCCACCTCCCGCACCCCTGCCCCCCAAAGAAGGCTGAGGTCCATGGGCAAAAGGCGCCTTCCCGGCGGGAGAAGGGCTTCTCCTTCTTCCACATCGGCTCCCTTGGCGGTCACATACTGGCCGGCCCCTATGGCGCCTTTGAGGCGGATGGCGCCTTCCAGGATCTCCACGTCTTCCAGGGGCACCACCGCATCGGCCCCCGGGGGGAGATGGCCGCCGGTGGTGATGCTCCAGACTTCATCCCGGCGCAGGGGCCGCGGCGCTTCTTTGCCCATGGCGATCTCTCCCGCGATGGGCAGGACTTTGCCGGGAAGGGCGTCCTCGGCCCGCAAGGCAAAGCCGTCGTAATGGGCCCGGGTAAAAGGGGGCAGGGTGACCTGGGCCCGGGGGGCCCTGGCCACGATGCGCCCCAGGGCCTGGGAAAGGGAGATCCTTTCGGACCCTGGGCGAAAGAAGTCCTCTTTCTCCAGAAGGCTTTGGAGCTGGTCTTCCACTTCCTCCAGGGTCGGCAGCCCCATGATCATCCCTCCACGTGGATGAGCATGGCCTCGCCTTGGCCGCCGCCAGAGCAGATGGCGGCCATGCCGTAACCGCCGCCCCGCTTTTTGAGCTCGAGGGCGAGGGTCCCCAGGATGCGGGCACCGCTGGCCCCGATGGGATGTCCCAGGGCCACAGCCCCCCCGTGAACGTTCACCCGGTCGGGAGGGATCTCCCCCAGCTTCATGCTGGTGAGGGTTACGGCGGCAAAGGCTTCGTTGATCTCCCAGAGGGCGATATCCTCCACTTTTAGGCCCGCTTTCTGCAGGGCCCTCTCCGCCGCCAGCCATGGCACGGTATGGAGGTAAGGGGGTTCGGCGCTCACCTGCCCTGTGGCCACGATGCGGGCCAAGGGCACCAGACCCCAGGCTTCCCCGGCCCTTTCGCTCCCCAAAAGCAGTCCGGCGGCGCCATCGCTGAGGCCCGGAGCATTGCCCGCCGTAACGGTCCCATCGGCCTCAAAGGCGGGCTTGAGGGCCGCCAGCTTCTCCAAGCTGGTATCGGGCCGGATGGCTTCATCCCGTTCCAGGAGGGTGCGGGTGCCCTTGGGTCCCGGGATTTCCAGGGGGAAGATCTCCTCCGCGAAGCGGCCGCTGGTGGTGGCTTCCCAGGCCCTCTGGTGGCTGCGCAAAGCCCACTCATCCTGGGCTTCCCGGGTGATGCCGAATTCTTTTGCCACCTGGCTGCCGTAGACCCCCATGTGGCACTGGCCAAAGGAGCAGAAAAGGCCGTCTTGGATCACCAGGTCCACCACTTCCCCGTTTCCCATACGGTACCCGAAACGGGCCCGGGGAAGGGCATAAGGCGCCTGGCTCATGCTCTCCATGCCCCCCGCCAGCACCAGCTCCGCTTCCCCTGTGCCGATGAGAAGATGGCCGTAATAGGCGGCCCGCAGCCCCGATGCGCACACTTTGTTGATGGTGTCGGAGGGCACTTCAGGGGGAAGGCCTGCCCCCATGGACGCCTGGCGGGAAGGAATCTGCCCTGCCCCGGCCTGGACCACCATGCCCATGAGCACGTAATCGATGGCTTTGGGATCCACCCCTGTCTTTTCCAGAAGGGAGCGGAGCACATGGGCGCCCAGCTCCACCGCGGGGACGGCGGAAAGGCCGCCCCCGAATTTCCCGAAAGGCGTTCTCCCATAGCTGTAGATATAGGTCGTCAAAGCGCCACCTCTTTCCCTTGCTAGCTGCATGATAGCGCGAAGCCCGGGCCAATATAAGGCGAGGGGATCGTCATCGCCAAGGACAGTTGGGAGAGCTTCCGCGGGTTTCTGGCCCGCCTGGGCGCTTATGTGGGCCAGGAGGATTGGCGGGTGGGGGCTGGGATCCTGGCCGCCTTCCTTCTCATCGTGGTGGCAGGCATCTCGTCCATAAGAACGTCCACCACCCGGCCGCCGGCAGCCAAACCGCCCATGGTCGTGGCTACCCATCCCTTGGAGATCATCGGCTATTTCGATAACGGTTGGAGCGAAGAGTTTCCCGATTCCTTCCCCGATGCCAAGGCCCATGAGAAGGATCTGTCCGAGATTCTGGCCTTCTGGTACAGCATCGGGGGCGATGGGACCATCGTCACCGACTCTTCCCGGCCCCAGGTCCTGGAGTACTTCAAGAGCCGCAACGTAAAGTTCGGCATCCTGGTCAACAACAAGCAGGGGGCGGGAGCCAGCAATGCCTCCATGCTCACCGACTCCCAGGCCCGCAGCCGGGCCATCGGCAATCTGGTGGGAGTGGTGCAAGAGCATGGATATTCCTCTGTGAACATCGACTTTGAGCTGATCCCGCCGGAAAGCAACGTGGGCCTCACCAAGCTGGTCTGCGGCCTAAGGGATGCCCTGCCCAAGGGAATCGGCCTTTCGGTGGCCGTCTTTCCTCCCGTGGACGTGGATCCCGACATCAACGGGGCCTATGACTACAAAGCCCTTTCCGACTGCAGCGATTACCTGGTGGTGATGCTCTACGATTTCTATCATCCGGGAGGCATTCCCGGACCTGTGTCCCCCAACCCGTGGGTGCAAAGGAACATCGACCACCTCTTGCGCATGGGGATCCCTTCTCAAAAGCTGGTGCTGGCCGTCGGGCTCTACGGAAGGGACTGGACCTCCGGCGGCGGAGAGCCCCAGGAGCGTACCCTGGCCGCTCTCTTGCAGCTGGCCAAGGATAAAGGTTTGACCATCCACCGCGAACGGGTCTCCCAGAATCCCTACCTGGAGTACACCGACGAGAAGGGGGTCCACCATAGCATCTGGTTCCAGGATGACCTGATGCTGAAGCAGCGGCTGGAGATCGCTCAGGCCAGGAACCTGAGGGGCATTGCCCTGTGGCGTTTGGGCTTTGAACCCCCCGGCACATGGGAGGTCATCCGCGGCGCCGTGGGAAAGCCCAAGACTTAGGGCCAGGAGCGAAGCCTATCCGCGAGGCTGGCCCGGGCAATATCCTCCCGCCAGCGGGGATAGAGATCCACCAGATAGGCGATGGCGGCGGGGAGGGGGGACGTGAGGAGCAGCAGCCAAGGGCCGGGGGCAAAGCTGCTGGCCAGGAGCCTTTGCAGCACCGCCAGCGGAAAGCCCCAGTAAAGGGTGGCCAGGAGCTGATCTCCCGCGGGCCTGAGGGTGCGGAGGTTCTGCCCCGGGGGAAGGTGGGCCGCCGCCCGGTCCCCCATAAGGCGCATGGTGAGGGGATAGCTCAAAAGGACCCAGAAATCGTGGATGCCCAGGGCTTTCAGGAAAAGGCCCACCAAGGTGCCTACCGCGAGAGCCCAAAGGCCGATGAGGGTGAGTTCCCTAATCCCCGGTCTCATAGCTCCTCAGGACCTCCAGGTTATCCAGGGCAGCCGTCACCCGCTCCCCATGGCCCAGCTCTATCTCCGCTGCGGGCAGGGTGAGATGACTGGCAAAGGCGACGGCAGGAAGGACCCGCCGCACGTGTCCCCTTTCCCCTGCCCTGGGTCCCCGGCGGAGGATGACGGTTTCTCCTTCTCTGCCGGCGGCCCGGTCGCCCCAAAGGGCTGTCCCTGTGGTCATGGCGCCGGGGCCGGAGAGGGTGAGGTGAGGGCGCAGGCCCCCCGCCTGAACCTGGGTGCGGGGCGAAAGAAATCCTTCCACGCCTTCCTGCTGCCGGAGAAAGTCCGCCAGTTCCTGCAGCATGCCGAAATCCCCGAAACCTTCCGTCACCAGATAGGGAAGATCGCCTCCCAGGGGTTGGCCCACGGCACCGGTGATCACCCCCCGGGCGCCGTGGACCCTGGCCTGGCGATAGAGATCGGGAGTCAAAGGACCGGGGAAGATCCAGAGGCTCCCTTCCAGGTGGGGGCCCGGGGACTCTCCCCACCGCAAAGGGCCCCGGGTGAAGCTTCCTTCCCCGAAGACCCCCCACAGCCGGGCACCTCTCACCTGGAGGACCACCCGGTCTTCAGCGGCCTCGGCCACCCTCCCGTAAAAGGACGCCACCTTGCGCCCCGCCTCCACCGGGCGCAAGAGGTAAACCACCCCCGTCCGGTCATCGATCTTCTCCACGCGGCCATCCACCGGAGAGTAAACGACCTGGAGCCCCAGGCGGGAAGGAACGGCCGCCAGGATGGAACCTGCCTTCACCTCGGCCCCTTCCTTCACCGTCAGGTGGCCCCGCAGGGTACCCGGCCAGACGTCCAGCTGGCGGGCGGCATTGATGGCCACCACCGGCTGGGCATAGCCAGGGTCTTCCCGAATCATCATTTCTCCCCGCTGCCAGGAGAGCCACTGCTTGTCCCGGAGGAGCTGATCGA
>JASBVX010000091.1 GCA_029960865.1 Bacillota bacterium
AAAACGAGACGCTGGAACAGGCTCTCCGTCGCTTTAAGCGCCAGGTGCAGCGGGCTGGCACCCTGAAGGAGGCCCGCAAACACGAGTATTACGACAAACCCAGCGTACGCCGGAAGAAGAAGACGGCCGCAGCCAGAAAACGCCGCAAGTAATGGCTGCAACCCGTCCCGCATAAGAAAACCCAGCGGCTACAGTCGCCGGAGAGGTGAAGGCCTCCTTAGACGGGCGGTGCGCAGACGATGCCGGCAAGCTGGCAAAAGATCCTGGAGGCCCTGGAGATCCCCCCCGAAACGGCCGGAGATGTGCCCAAGATCACCATCGTGGCCGGCCTTCGCATCTCGGTGGAGCAGCACCAGGGGCTTTTGGCTTATCACCCCGAAAAGATCGTCTTGCGCATGGGGAAAGGCCAGCTGGTTTTGGAGGGTCGGGATCTCGTCATCGGCTCCTTGAGCCAGCAAGCCATCACCGTCTTGGGGGAGTTTCGCCGCCTCTCCGTGGAGACGGATTGAGGCGATGGCCTACGATCTGGGGCTGGGTGGAAGTGCGGGCTATCGGACCCGGGGTCATGGCGTGGCTCCAGGCCCGGGCCGGGGAAGGCTATCGTTTCTGGCAAATTAAGCGCCAGGGTGATACCTGGCGCTTTGCCATGGAGGCCGGGGATTGGCTCCAGCTAAAGGATAGGGCCGAAGAAGTCGGTCTTCACCTGCGGGTGGAGCGATACCGGGGTCCTTATTTCACCTGGTTGCAGCTGAAGCGCTACCGCTTCTGGCTGCTGGCGGGAAGCCTGGGGGTTCTTTTTCTCCTCATCCTGAGCTCTTTGGTGTGGGTGGTGGACGTCCGGGGGACGGAAACAGTATCGCCGGAAAAGGTTCGGCACGAGGCGGCGCGCCTCGGGCTCAGGAAGGGCGCGTTGCGCTACGGCCTCTCGGGGGATCGGGTGGCCTTTTTGCTGCCTACCCTCATCCCCGAGATCCACTGGGCCGAAGTGAGCATCCGCGGGATCAGGGCCGAGATCCGGGTGGTGGAAGAAAAACGTGTGCCCGCAGAGCTCTTTCCCGAAGGGCGCTCCCGCCCCGGGGATCTGGTGGCGGCCCGGGACGGCCTCGTCCATTCTTTCCTTGTGCTGCACGGGGAACCTCAGGTCGAGGTGGGCCAGCTGGTGGAGGAAGGGATGGTCCTCATCCGGGGGCAGGCGGGAGGAAAACCGATCCAGGCCCGGGGATGGGTGAAAGCCCAGGTGTGGTATGATACCTACGTAGAAATTGAGACAAAGCGCGTGTGGGAAACACCGGTGGGCAACGCCGGCCAGCGCTGGATCCTCCAGCTGGGGAATAAGAGATGGACCCTTTACCAGAGGAATCTCCCTCCCAGGCCGTGGAAGGTTCAGGGCCAGGAGGTGGCCATCGGGCCTTTCCGGTGGGTCCGGGAGGATATCTGGGAGGTGCGGCGCCAGGTGCAGGTGCTGCCTCCGGAGAAGGCCAGAAAGTGGGCCGAGGAAGAAGCCCTGGCCCGGGTTCTGGAAAGGGTGCCTCTGGGAGCCGCCATCTTGGATAAAAAAGTGGAGATTCTCTGGGAACGGGGGGGAACCCTGGGGGTGTGGGCGCAAGTGACGGCTCTGGAAGAGATCGCCCGCCTCCATCTTCAGGGCAAAGGACCCTAAACGGGGGGGAAGGCAATTTGGCCGAAAAGGCCATGGAGAAGCGCAAGGTCACCCTTCCCGATGGCTATCGGACGCTGCAGATCGCCGGCCATCGGGAAGAACATTTTCGTGAGATGGAGCGGGTCCTGGGGGTGGAGATCCTAAGCCGCGGCAACGAAGTGACCGTGGGAGGGCCTCGGGCCAATGTGGAGCGGGCGGTTCATCTTCTGGAGCGGCTGGTGGACTGGACGGAGAAGGGGGAACCTCTGGCCCCTCAGGATGTGCGTTATGCCACGGGACTGGCGGCCCACGATCAGCTGCAGCGCCTGGATCAGCTGGGGGAGGGGGCGGTCCTCATCTCCGCCAGGGGAAAGGCCATCCGCCCCAAGACCCTGGGCCAGAGGCGCTACATCGACGCCATCCGCAGGGAGGGGCTGGTCTTTGGTATCGGCCCCGCAGGCACGGGGAAGACCTACCTGGCCATGGCCATGGCGGTCCATGCCTTCCGCCAAAGGGAAGTGAACCGGATCGTTTTGACCCGGCCGGCGGTAGAAGCGGGGGAGAAGCTGGGTTTTCTCCCGGGGGATCTCCAGGAAAAGGTGGACCCCTACCTGCGGCCCCTTTACGATGCCCTCTACGACATCCTGGGAGTCGATTCCTTCGAGAAGCAGATCCAGAGAGGCTTCATCGAAGTGGCGCCCCTGGCCTACATGAGGGGTCGCACTTTGGACGATTCCTTCGTCATCCTGGATGAGGCCCAAAACACGACGCCGGAGCAGATGAAGATGTTTTTGACCCGGCTGGGCTTCGGTTCCAAGGCGGTGGTGACGGGGGATGTCACCCAGATCGATCTGCCGCCCCAGAGCCCTTCCGGTTTGATCCAGGTGCAATCGGTGCTGCAGGGGATTCCGGGGGTGGAGTTTGTCTACTTCACCGAGGAAGACGTGGTGCGCCACCCTCTGGTGCAGGCCATCATCCGGGCCTATGACGAATACGAGCAGAAGAACCGAGGAGCATCTGCTCCTTCATGAAGCTGAAGGGACGCCCTTCCTTGCGGGATAGGCTCGGCCCCTTGGGCCGCTGGCAGAGCGGGGCCACCCGCCGCCTCGTGCTGGGGCTGGCTTTTCTCGGGGTGACGACCCTTCTTTTGGCCAGCGGTTTCAGCCCGGCGGCGGTGGCCGTCCGCTTGGGCCAGCCCACTCAGGAAGCCATCAAGGCGCCCCGGGATTTCATCGACCGGCCCGCCACCCGCAAGCTCCAGGAAGAAGCTATGGCCAAGGTCCAGGATGTCTATACCCTGGATGAAGGGGTGGCCTCCCAGGTCCTGAGGCAAGTCACGGGGGTCCTGGATACGGTGGAAAAGGTGCGGCAGGGTAACGGGACCCTGGAGGAAAAGGTTACGGCCCTCCGGGGGGCGCTGCCCACCGATCCGGGCGATCTCACGGCCCGCACCCTTTTGGAAATGAGCGACAGCGAATGGTCAGCCTTTCGCCAGGATCTCTTGAGCCTGGTGCAGCACCAGATGGATCAGGGGATTCATCCGGAGAGCCTGGATACCTTTCGCCGGGATGCGTCCGCCACCATCATCACCTGGCCTAATCCTCGGCCGGCCCTATCCTTCGCCACCGATGTGGTGAATGCTTACCTGCGGCCCAATGTCCTGGTGGACGAAGCCAAGACCCAGGCGGCCCGGCAGGAAGCGAAAGATGCGGTTAAACCGGTGGTGATCGTCAAAGGGCAGACCATCGTCCCCGATGGCCATGTGATCACTGAGGAAGATCTGGAGCGGCTGAAGGATGCGGGGCTTCTGGAAGGGGGCCGGGGGGCGGGGGTTTGGCTGGCGGCCCTTCTGGTGGCCCTTCTCCTGGAAGTCCTCGTGGCCCTCTATATCTATCACTTTCAGCCGGCCCTCTGGCAGTCCCTGCGCCGCCTGACCCTGCTGGCCCTCATCGTGGGAGCTATTTTGCTGGCCATCTGGGCGGTGCGGGGGGTTTCCGGTTACCTGGCGCCGGTACCCTGGGCGGGGATGATGGCGGCCATCCTCCTGGGACCGGAGGTGGCACTCTTGGCCGTCCTCTACGAGGGGCTGGCGGCAGGCCTCCTCTTCGACCACGACGTGCGCTTTGCCTTTGTGGGGATCCTGGCGGGTTTTGCCGCCGTCTACAGCGTCAGGCGGGTGGATCAGAGGGGGGCGGTCACCCGCGGCGGGGTGATGGCGGCTTTGGCGGCCATGGGTGCCATCCTGGGGCTGGAGCTGGTGGCCGGGAAGGAAGCGTTCCTCAACCCCCTCTTTTGGCGGGATATGGCCCTGGGAGCTGGAATGGGCCTGGCTTCAGGGATCCTCACCCTGGGTTCGGTACCGTTCCTGGAAAATAGCTTCGGCATCCTCACCAATTTGAGGCTTCTCGAGTTTTCCGACCCCAACCATCCCCTTTTGCGTCGCCTGCTTTTGGAAGCGCCGGGAACCTATCACCACAGCCTCATGGTGGCCAACCTGGCAGAGGCGGGCACCGAAGCCATCGGAGGGAACGCCCTTTTGGCCCGGGTGGGGGCCTACTACCATGACGTGGGGAAGCTCCGGCGCCCCTATTTCTTCGTCGACAACCAGTTCCAAGGCATTAACCCCCATGAGAATTTGGCCCCTTCCCTTTCCGCCCGCATCATCATCAACCACGTGAAAGACGGGGTGGAGCTGGCCCGGGAGTATCACTTGCCGGAAGAGATCATCGCCTTCATCCGCCAGCATCATGGGACGATGCGGGTGGGATATTTTTATCAGAAGGCCAAGGAAGCCCAGGAAGGGGAGGTGGAAGAGGAACTCTTCCGCTACCCCGGACCCAGGCCCCGGACCAAAGAGACGGCTGTCGTGATGCTGGGGGACGGAGTGGAGGCTTCCGTGCGCTCCCTGAAGGATCCGACGCCCGAAAAAATGGAGCAGCAGGTCCGGCGCATCATCAAGGAGCGCCTTGAGGAAGGCCAGCTGGATGAAGCCGACATCACCCTGAGGGACCTGGATGTGCTGGCCCGGTCCTTCACTCGCATCCTCATGGGGATGCACCATCAGCGGGTGCCATACCCCTCCCAGATCGAAGAGGAGCTGAAAGGAGCCAGCCCCAAGGGGGGATAGGGATGGTGGAAGAATACCTGACGGGGGATGTGGATCCCCCCGTGGCCCTTCGGGAGATGGTGAAGGGGGCGGTGGAAGAGCTCTTGCAGAAAGAGCTGGGGGGAAGGGAAGGGCGGGTGGAGCTCACCTGGGCCGATGAGGACCACGTGCGTTCCCTCAACCGCCAATTTCGCGGCTTGGATGAAGGGACCGACGTCTTGAGCTTTCCCCTCTTCGCAAAGGAGGATCTCGCCGCTTGGCCAGGGGAAGGGCCCCTTTCCCTAGGGGACGTGGTGATCTCCTGGCCCAGGGTTTTGGAGCAGGCCAAGGCCTATGGCCACAGCCCCGAGAGGGAAGCCGCCTTTCTCGCCCTCCACGGCACCCTTCACCTTTTGGGGTACGATCACCCCACGCCGGAAGAGGAAACCCTCATGGAGGAAAAGGCGGAAGCCATCTTGCAGGCCAGGGGATTGACCCGGCCGTGAGGACCCTGCGGGCGCTCCGCCATGCCGGCCGGGGCCTCATCCGGACCTATCGGCGGGAAGTCCATTTCCGCTTTCAGGTCTGGGCCGGTTATACGGCCCTGGCGGCAGGGTATCTCCTCTTCCTGGATGGGTTGGAGATGGCTCTCTTGTTGCTGATCATCGGCCTGGTGTGGATGGCGGAGCTCTTCAATTCGGCGGTGGAGTCCATTTTGGATATCTTCACCCGGGAGTGGCGGGAAGATGTGGGCCAGGTCAAGGATCTAGCGGCGGGGGCCGTTCTTTTCACCAGCCTTCTGGCGGTGGTCATCGGGGGGCTCCTCTTCCTCCCCAAGATTTGGTGGGGGCCCTTTCGCCCGGTACCATGGGAAGAAATAGTTCTGGGGATGATCCTCTGGCTGGGGCTGGCCTTCCTCATCCCCTTCGGCGGAGATGTGAAAAGGAGTTATCGCTAATGAAGTCGGGGTTTGTCAGCTTTGTGGGAAGGCCCAACGTGGGCAAGTCCAGCCTGGTAAACGCCCTGGTGGGAGCCAAGGTAGCCATCATCTCGGAAAAGCCTCAGACTACCCGGCGGCGCATCATGGGAGTGCGCCACTTTCCCGGAGGCCAGATGGTCTTTCTCGATACTCCAGGCCTTCATAAGCCCAAGACGCGCCTGGGAGAAGAGATGGTGCGGCAAGCCATGGGGGCTCTATCCGGGGTGGATGTGGTGGGGATGGTGGTGGACCTTTCCTTCAGCCCAGGTCCCGGAGATCGGGAAGTGGCCCAGCGGGTGGCCAGGGCCGGCGGCGAGGGACTGCAAAAGATCCTCATTCTGAACAAGATGGACCTTTTGCGGGGAGAAGGACGGGAGGAACGGATCGCTGCCTATAGGCAGCTCCTCCCCCCTGACACTCCCTT
>JASBVX010000092.1 GCA_029960865.1 Bacillota bacterium
AGGCACCCGGTTCCATCTTGGTCGCGGCTCGGGCCGCCGCCACCATCATCTGGCCCGTCAGAGCGGGGTTATCGATCCGCATCTCAAAGCGCAGGAGCTGGTTGGAGCTGGCTCCTGCGCTCCCTTTCCGGAAGATGACCACCCCGTGACCGGCATCTTTTAAGCTTTCCACATCCTCCACCAGCTCCACATGGGTTTCATCGTGAAGGAAGTAAGGGTCTTTCTGGATGGCCGCCGCCAGGTCGCCCGCCTCTACCCCTTCTTCCGGTACCACATAGACCACGCGTCGATGGCGGCCGCTCCCCAAGGGAAAGGTCAAGGAGAAGGCATCTTTGACTCCCGGGATGCTCTTCACCGCCACCGTATGGCCAAGGCTAAGGCCCGGTCCAAAATCGGTGTGGGTAAGCCCCCTTGGGGCAGCCGCCACAAAAAGGGCGCGAATGACGGAGTCCAGGCCCGGATCCCAGCCCACCGCCACCAAAGCCGCCTTTCCCGACTGGACGGCAGCCTCCCCCAGCTCTTTTCTCAACGTTGGAATCTCCCCATGGATATCGAAGGCATCCACCGTGCCATAGCCTTTTTGCAAAAGCTCCATCGCCCGGCGAGGCACCTCCCGGGAAGGAACGGCCAGAAGAACCACATCCACCTCCCCCAGCTCCTCAACATGGGAAACCTGGGGAATCCCTTCCTCCCGCAAGGCAAGAGACGAGGCCCTCCGCACCACACCTTGCAGCTTCATATCGGGGGCCAGCTCCACCGCCTTGGCCGCCGCTCTCCCCACATGGCCCCAACCCATCACCGCCACCTTCAAAACCAAGTTCCTTCTCCTTCCGACACGACTATACTTTGTCTCTGCACCACGGAGAAACGACAGCCCCCACCTTCTCTCCGGTGTCGAGGCCCGCTGAAACTTCCCCCACTTTGGCCAGTCGAAAGTTCCCTCGGGTCAATCGGAGCAAGAGGCCGTCATGGGGATGGTCCGAGAGTAGGGACAGCCTCGGAAGAAGCCCAGAAGGCGGAAGTCACAAGGCAACCCATTCCATCCTGTTGTGGTTTCTCTGGGAACTCCCATCCCAGTTCTTGGCTTAGCCCCACAGCAAGTTTTCATGCGCCCCTAGTGGGCTATGGGCCGACCGGTCTACACTATAGAACCGAGGTATCTCAGCAGCCTGCACCGCCCTCTTTCCGGCCATGGCGGTAAAGAAACATTTCGACCTCTTCCAGGACCACGAGGCCTTCTTGCACCGTGGTCTCCACAAAAGGTAAGAGACGCTCGATCTGATCCGGATGATCGATGATCTCAATCTTGATGGGTAGATCCTGGGAGAGCTCTAAAAGCCTCAGACTCCTAACCTTGGAGTGGGCGCCAAATCCCTGCACCCCTTTGAAGACGGTCGCCCCCGCCAGGCCCAGTTCCCGGGTTTTTTGGACGATGGCCTCATAGAGGGGGCGCCCCTCCCAGCGATCCGACTCTCCGATGTAGATCGAAAGACGCCTTGCCGGTGAATCCATGACCCTAACCTCCTCTCGGTTCTCTAACGCTGAAGCCAAAGATACCCCACCGCAAAACCCAATCCGATGCACACCAACCCGAAGACGATGCTGGTCCCCACATACAAAAAAGCAGTGCCCACCTCATGCTGGCGAATGAGGGCCAGCACCTCCCACTGAAAGGTAGAAAACGTGGTGAAGGCGCCGATGAGGCCGCTCATGATCCCCGCCCTCACCCAGCTGGGCGCAAGGCCTATCTCTCCGTATGCACCCAGGATACCCAGGAGAAACGTCCCCCCTAGATTGACGAGAAGGGTTCCCAAGGGAAACCCCTGGCTCATCTGGGCCAGGGCGACGGTGATGCCATAGCGCCCCAGGGCCCCCACCGCCCCTCCCCCCATCACCCAGAGAAGGGTTACAGCATTCATCTTCTTCCCCCCAACAAAAAAGCTCCTCCCTTGAAGGAGGAGCCATCACCGCCGCCGGCGGAATTGGGGCGAGCTCCATCGCCCATACTCTATATAAAAAGGCCCCTCACGAATGGGGGGCCTTTTCTGCTGTCTCCCGGTTTAGAGAGGCTGCACTTTCTGAGCCTGGGGCCCTTTGGGGCCTTGCGCCACTTCGAACTCAACCCGCTGACCTTCGTTCAGAGACCGGAAACCGGCGCCCTGAATCTCCGAAAAATGGACGAACACATCGCCCTGGCCATCGTCACGGGTGATGAAGCCGTATCCTTTTTCGGCGCTGAACCACTTCACGGTGCCTTGCAAAGCTCACTACCTCCGATCCCGCTATCTTGCCTCGTCCCACCATCCATCGATAGCGGGAGTCGGTAGGCTCACTCTACACCCCCGGGAAGGGTTTGTCAAAACCCTTTTACGAGGAGGTCACCGCCATGCGCCGGGCCCGTTCAAAGATCCGACGGGGCGAGATGAGATTCCGGTGGAGCCCCAGATCTTTGGCGTCCAAGCCGAAGGCGATCCCCAAAAGCTGGGGAAGATGGAGGATGGGCACATCGAGGGAGCGCCCCATCACCTTGGCCGCATCCACCTGCTGGCCATCCAGGTTCAGGTGGCAGAGGGGGCAAGGCGTCACCAGGAGGTCGGCCCCCTTATCCTTGGCCTCGGCGATATGGGTCCCCGTCATCTTGAGGGCGCTGACGCGGTTCATGGTCGTGAGGGGGAACCCGCAGCACTTGGTGGCCCCGCTGTAATCCACCGCATTGGCCCCCAAGGCTACGATGATCTGCTCCAGGTAGGTGTCCCGGTCGTGGTGCTGAGGATCCATGAGGCGGCTGGGACGAAGGATGTAGCAGCCGTAGAAGGGGGCCACATTGAGGCCGCCCAAGGGCACCTTCACGTAGGAGCGGAGCTTTTCCAACCCGATCTTCTCCACCAAGATCCACATGAGGTGGTAGATCTCCGTCGTGCCGTTGTACTGCAGCCCTTCGGGGGCGAGGATCTCGTTGATCTCCGCCCGGTAGGCTTCGTCCTTCAGCCTCTCGTGGGACGCATACATGGTCCCCGTGCAGGTGCTGCAGATGGTCATGATGGGGAGGCCCATCTGCTCCGCCATGGCGAAGGTGCGGGCGTTGAGGGCATCGGCCAGACGGGGATTGCGCTCCGTGAGGACCCCGGCCCCGGTGCAGGCCCCGCCCACCAGCTCTTCCACCTCGATCCCCAGAACTCCCAGGGAAGCCACTGTGGACTGGTAGAGCTCGGGCGCTCCTTGCTTGGCGACGCAACCGGTCCAAAAGGCGAATTTCACTTCGGCTCATCCTTTCTGGGAGGAATCTGGACAGGTGCCGTCAGCTCACCCACCAGCGCCGTCGCGGAAGGATGGGGCATAGCCTTGCGCTTCTTCTTTTGCCGCTGGGCCTCGGGACCGGTCTCCAGCTGCTGGAAGATCCGCCGCACGTGATAGACGCCCGGAATGGTCGTCATGCGGAGGGGCACCTTCCCCCGCCAAAAGGACCGCCAGCCCACCCCCGCAAACTGCAAAAGCTCCCCGATCCCCGACACCGACCGTATGGCCACCTTCGTTTCATCCAGGCGGCCGTAGGTGGACACCGTATCCACGAAGGCCTGGCTATGCCGCGATCCGTTGTTATCGGTGAAGCCCGCCTCCATGGCCATGCGGCGGGTATCCATGATGAGCTCCATGGGAGCCACCCCCTTGGGACAGACCTCCACGCAATAGAAGCAGTGGGTGCAATCCCACACGCCGTTAGGCTGCGAGACGTATTCCATCCGTTCCTGGGCCTCGGCATCTCGGGGATCTGCCAGGAAGCGCCAGTTCTTGGCCAGGGCCGCCGGCCCGATGAACTGGGGATTGACCTCCAGAGAATTGCAGGCCGCCACGCAAAGGCCGCACATGATGCAGGCCATGGCCCCCTTGACGCTCTCCATGTCGTCGTTGGGAACGATGTATTCCCGCTCCGGCTGATGATCCGGCTGCAGGTAAGGCTTCACCTGACGGACCTTCCCCCAGAAAGGCTCCAGGTCCGTCACCAGGTCTTTCACCACCCCCATGTTGCCCATGGGTTCAACCGTGATGACCCCATCGTCGGTGATCACATCCTGGACCTTGGTCTTGCAGCCCAAGGCCATCTGGTGGTTGATCTGCATCCCGCAGGACCCGCAGATCTGGCTGCGGCAAGAACAGCGAACGCTTAACGTTTCATCCACATACTCCCGCACGTGGATCAGGGCATCCAGCACGGTGCCGTGGTCGTCCACTTCCACCTGGTACTCGGACCATTGGGACTTTTGGCCTGTCTCTTCGTTCTGACGCCGCACCCGAAGCTTAACTTCCATGGCAACCTCCCCTTCGCCTCACTAGTATTGGCGCACTTCCGGCTGCCAGCGGGTCATGGTCACCGGCAGCGTCGAAAGCTGGTACTGACCATCCTTGTACCGCACCAGGGTGTGCTTCAGCCAGTTCTCGTCGTCCCTTTCCCGGTAATCGGTGCGGAAATGGGCGCCGCGGCTCTCCGTGCGGAAGATGGCGCTGGCCACGATCGTCTCCGCCAGATCCAGCATGTTCTCCAGCTCCAGAACGGAAAGGAGGTTGCTATTGTAAACCCTCCCCTTATCTTGAACCGATACCTTGGCAAACCTCTCCTTGAGCCCCTGGACCGTCTTCAACGCCTCCTCCAGACCTTTCCCTTCCCGGAAAACCCCCACATCCCGGGTCATGACGGTGCCCATCTCCAGGCGCAGGGCAGCCGCCTTTTCTCC
Source organism: Bacillota bacterium (assembly GCA_029960865.1). GTDB lineage: Bacteria > Bacillota > Sulfobacillia > RBS10-35 > RBS10-35 > RBS10-35. Next base: position 4,731 of record JASBVX010000092.1, read on the forward strand.
GGGGGGCCGATCGAAAAGGCTCTTGATTCTCTTTTCCTGATCAGTCACCCAGCTCTGGCTCAGTTGAGGCTCTTTCTGCTCCTTGGCATACTCCGCCGCCCTGGCTCCCGCCCGCTTCCCGAAGACCACCGTCTCCAGAAGGGAATTGGCCCCGAGGCGATTCCCTCCGTGGACGCTGACGCAAGCCGTCTCACCGGCAGCAAAAAGGCCAGGGATCTCCGTCTGGCCCCAGACATCGGTCTTGACACCCCCCATCTGATAGTGCATCCCGGGGCGCACCGGGACCGGCTCATGGATAATGTCCACCCCCGCGAATTCCAGGGCCAGCTCTCGGATCTGGGGCAGGCGCTCCATGATCTTGGCGGCCCCCAGATGGCGAAGATCCAGGAGGACGCATTCATCGATCCCCCGCCCCTCGTTGATCTCGATCTGTTCCGCCCGGGACACCACATCCCGGCTGGCCAGCTCCATCTTGTGGGGCGCCGATTTCTTCATGAAGCGTTCCCCGTCTTTGTTGAGAAGGTAGGCCCCTTCCCCCCGCGCCGCCTCGCTCAAAAGGGCCCCATTGCCTTTCAGCGTGGTGGGGTGGAACTGCACCATCTCCATGTCCATGAGGGGTGCCCCCGCCCGATACGCCAGGGCCATGCCGTCGCCCGTGACGATGAGGGCATTGGTGGACGGTTCGAAGACCCGCCCCAGACCGCCGGTCGCCAGAATCACCGCCTTGGCCGGGATGAGTTCGATGGCTCCCCGCTTGATGTCCATCGCCACCACACCCCGCACGGCCCCCTGATCATCCCGGGCCAGCTCCAAGACGAACCATTCGTCGTAAGAGGTGAGGCCGTGCTTCAAAAGCTGCTCGAACATGACATGCAAAATAGCTTGGCCGGTAAAGTCCCCTACGAAGTACGTGCGCGCATGGCTGGCGCCTCCGAAATTGCGGGACCCAAGACGGCCCGTCTCGTCCCGGTTGAAGGGGACGCCGAAGTTTTCCAGCTCCACGATGGCCTGTGGAGCTTCCTGCGCCAGAATCTCAATGGCGTCCTGGTCCCCCAGGTAATCGCTCCCTTTGACGGTGTCGAACGCATGAGACTCCCAGGAATCCTCTTCGCTCAAGGCGGCATTGATCCCACCCTGGGCCGCATTGGAATGGCTGCGGACGGGATAGACCTTGGACATGATGGCCACGTCCACTCCCTGCGCCTGGGCCTCCAACGCAGCCCGCATGCCCGCCAGACCTGCTCCCACCACCAGGACATCGTGACCTCGCATGCCGGCTCTCACCACTTTCCATCGCCAGTGTTTGGTGCTATC